>CAMWKY010000001.1 GCA_947174965.1 uncultured Ruminococcus sp.
TCTTTGATATGTGATATAATAGTTACAAATTCAGCCTTTGGAGGAAAAAACATGGACTTAAATCAACTTAGAAGCAATATTGATGATATAGATGAGCAGATTCTTAATCTTTTCATGAAACGTATGGAATTATGTAAAGCTGTTGCGGACTACAAAAAAGAACATAATCTCCCTGTTTTTCAGGGTGGACGTGAAAAGCAGTTAATCGACAGAATAAAAGTTCTCACAAATGACAAGGAGCTTGAATCGGGTACATCAGCACTTTTCACTACTATAATGGATATAAGCAAAATTCTGCAAAACCGAAAGTTACTGTCCGAACAAAGCAATAATATATATGCTGTACCTGATTTTGCAAATGCGGAGAAAATCGGCTGTCAGGGTACATCAGGAGCAAACTCCGAAACAGCGTCAAGACTTATTTTTGGTGACAAGCCGATTATTTTCTATAAGACGTTTGAGGACGTTTTTTCAGCTGTACAGTCGGGCGAACTTGATTACGGCGTACTCCCCGTACATAACTCAACGGCTGGTTCAGTAAACAGCACATACGATTTAATGGCAAAATACAGCGTTTACACTGTAAAAGAGGTATGCGTTGAAATAAATCACTGTCTTGCAACAAGAAACAACATCAGTATTGACGAAATAACAACAGTATATTCGCACCCACAGGCAATTGCGCAGTGTTGCGACTATATCACGGCACACGGCTTGAAAACTGCTGAATACGGCAATACAGCAACATCAGCAAAAATGGTTGCAGAAAGTAACGAAAATATAGCCTCTATCTGTTCGGTTGAGTGTGCGAACAGGTTAGGACTTAACATTATTGCAACAAATATTGCTGACTGTTCAGTAAACCGTACAAGATTTATCTGCATTTCAAGAGATATGCAGGTTGCACCTGAATCCGACTCAATTTCAGTCATGATTAAAATTCCCGATACAGAGGGAAGTTTGTACAGACTTTTAACAAAATTTTACGTAAACGGCATGAATCTTCTGAAAATCGAAAGCCGACCCCTCAAAGACGGCAGTTTCAATGTAATGTTCTATCTTGATTTTGACGGCAGAATTGATGATGCAGGAGTAAAGGCACTTATGAATGATTTAGCCGAAAATTCAGAGTATTTCAGATTTTTAGGTACTTTTAAGAATGAATGAGGTGCAGTTGAATGAAACAGGATTTCTATGATTTATTAGACAGAAAAGGCTTTGTATATCTTGATGGTGGTATGGGTACAATGTTGCAGTCGGCAGGAGTTGAGACGGAACACGTCCCCGAACTTCTCAATATAACAAATCCTGATGTTGTTATAAATATCCACAGACAGTATATAGATGCAGGGGCAGACATAATATATGCGAATACTTTCGGAGCAAACGCCCTTAAACTTGCCGACAGCGGATACACTGTAAAAGATGTTGTTTCAGCAGGTATCGCCAATGCAAAAAAAGCAGGTCAGGCACTTGTTGCGCTTGACATGGGTTCACTCGGTCAGCTTCTTGAACCGTCAGGCACGCTTAAATTTGAGCAGGCATACGAACTTTACAAGGAAATTGTTATTGCAGGCTCGCAGGCTGATTTGATAGTGATTGAGACAATGACGGACTTATATGAAGTCAAATCCGCTGTTCTTGCATCAAAAGAGAACTCCGACAAACCGATACTTGTAACAATGACATTTGAAAAAAATATGCGTACTTTTACGGGTGTATCGCCTGAATGTATGGTTGCCGTATGTGAGGGACTTGGTGTTGATGCTATCGGCGTAAACTGTTCACTTGGTCCTGATGAACTTCAGCCGATACTTGAGAAAATATGTTCCATAACAACTCTGCCTGTTATCGTGAAAGCAAATGCAGGACTGCCCGACCCTGTTACAAACAAATTCAACGTAACGCCTGACAAGTTCGCTGAAAGCTATGTCCGACTTGCTGAAATCGGCGTGAAGATATTCGGGGGCTGTTGCGGTACAACTCCACAACATATATCGGCAGTTGTGGAAAAACTCTCGGAACTTGAATACACTCCGCAGGACGTTACAAGGAAAAGTGTTGTATGTTCTGGCGTAAACTGTATTGAGATAAATCAACCACGTGTTATCGGCGAAAGAATAAATCCAACAGGAAAAAAACGCTTCAAACAGGCTCTTATTGAACATGACATTGACTATATACTCTCGCAGGCAGTTGAGCAGGTTCATGCAGGTGCAGATATTCTTGATGTAAATGTCGGCTTGCCCGATATAGACGAAAAAGAGATGATGATTGAAGCAGTAAAGGCGATTCAGAGCGTATGCGACACCCCATTACAGCTTGATTCCACGATTCCCGAAGTTTTAGATGCAGGACTGCGCATATACAACGGCAAAGCAATTGTAAACTCCGTGAACGGTGAGGACGATTCACTCAATAACATACTGCCCATTGTAAAAAAATACGGTGCATCTGTAGTCGGTCTAACACTTGACAAGAACGGCATACCAAAATCAGCCGAAGGACGTTTTGCAATCGCCGAAAAAATACTGAATAAGGCTATAGAATACGGTATTCCGAAAGAAGATGTATTTATAGACTGTCTTACACTCACAGCATCAGCAGAACAGGACGGCGTACCCGAAACACTGAACGCACTCCACAGAGTAAAGACAGAACTCGGACTAAAAACTGTTCTCGGCGTATCAAATATATCGTTCGGACTGCCAAACCGTGAGACAATCACAAGAACATTTCTCACAATGGCACTGCAACAAGGTCTTGACCTGCCTATTATAAATCCTAATGTTGATTCCATAATCGGCGCAGTGAGGGCATACAAGCTTTTAGCAGGTATAGATAAAAATTCAGCGGAGTTCATTGCAGTATACGCAAATCAGCCGACTGCAAAGCCTGTTGTTTCTGATAAATCTGCTCCCGACCTTGTATATGCAGTCGAAAACGGACTTAAAACTGATGCTGTAAATGCTGTAAAGGAGCTTATAAAGACTGTTGAGCCTATGGAAATAATCAACGGCTACCTCATTCCCGCACTTGATTCAGCTGGTGCTAAATTTGAAAAGGGTACAATGTTTCTGCCACAGCTCATACTTACAGCAGGTTCAGCGCAGGCTTGCTTTGAGATTATCAAGGAAAAGCTTGCTGATTCAGGAAAAGAATCCGTATCAAAGGGAAAAATCGTCCTTGCAACAGTCAAAGGCGATATTCACGATATAGGCAAGAATATAGTAAAAGTTCTGCTGGAAAGCTACGGTTTTACCGTGATAGACTTAGGAAAAGATGTTCCGCCCGAAACTGTTGTGGATTCCGCAATTGAACATCAGGTGAAACTTGTCGGACTTTCCGCACTCATGACAACAACACTCGGCTCTATGGCTGAAACAGTCGCACTTCTGAATGAAAAATATCCCGAATGCAAAACAGTTGTCGGCGGTGCGGTACTTACTGAATCATACGCAAAGCAGATTAATGCAGACTTCTATGCAAAAGATGCAAAGCAGACTGTTGACATAGCAGGAGAAATATACAGCTGATGTAAAGGAGGTATGTTTGTGGGAGTTTTTGTTTTTTTTATCATTTTATTTGCAGTATATATATTTGCAGAATCTCATAAACCACCCGAAAAACCTCCGAAACCAAAAGACGACCCCGACAAGAATACGCAGGAGAATATCGCCGTACAGATACTCACAAAAAAGACAACTCCCGAAGCAATTGCAGACAAAGAGGGTTATGACATTGAGCATATAAAACAGTGGGTACAGAATTATATTGACTATGCCGTGAAATATTCGCTTGATGCAGGAAAAACAAATGCCCACATAGACCAGCTTATTGATGATATTGCATTTCTGAAAGAAATCTGTCATAAGTATATCGGCGACGACTGGGAGGAGAAAACCAACTATCAGAATCGCACACGGAGTAAATATAAATAACAAATTAAGTCTTTTGTAATATTTCAGACTGATTCAGACAGATTTTCTTGTTGTTTTAGACAAATATTCCTCCGATATTTCTACACTACAGATTACACAAAAATCATTGACTATTTTCTACAAATATGATAAAATTAGGATAAACGGAAAATCTTTGTACTTGGATTTTCTGAATATTCTGGGAGGGATACACAATGTTCAAATCAAAAATCATACGTTTTATAAGCATGGTATCAGCTGTTGCTTGTATAACAACCTGCGTCAACCTGTCATCAGTCACAAATATTTCAGATGCTGATGCTGTTGAAGTAAAAGACGCTTTCACAATCACGGAGGAAATGGGTCTTGGCTGGAATCTCGGCAACTCACTTGATGCCTACGACAACAGAGTTGAAACAATGGGTCTTGAATCCGAAATCTGCTGGGGAAATCCATACACCACAAAAGAAATGATTGATGCTGTAAAGAAAAAGGGATTCAATACAATCCGTGTTCCTGTAACATGGTATCAGCACGCAGACAAGGCTAACGGCTACAAAATCAGTGACGAATATCTCGCAAGAGTAAAAGAAGTCGTTGACTGGTGCTATAATGACGGTCTTTACGTTATACTCAATCTTCACCATGAAGAACCATATCAGAACAGAGCAACTCTCGGTGCTGACTATGAAGAAATTTCAGGATATGTTACTTCAATCTGGGGACAGCTTGCCGAAACTTTCAAGGACTACGACCAGCATCTTATCTTTGAGACAATGAATGAGCCACGTGCAACAGGTACAGACCATGAATGGTGGGGACCTCATGATGACGAAGTGAACGCTATCAATAAAATCAATGCTGATGCTCTCGGTGTTATCCGTAAAGCAGGCGGAAACAACGATTCACGTCTTGTAATGATGCCCGGTTACTGTGCATCAAGCGATACAACAATCATGTCAAAAGTAATTATCCCTGATGATGATTTTGTTGCTGCTTCCGTTCACGCTTATTCACCTTACGGATTTGCTATGGACGCTAAAGCAGACCATACAGCTTTTACAGATGCTTATAAAAATGAGCTTGTAAACATTATGGACGGTATCAGAAAAACTTTCAGCGATAAGGATATTCCTGTTGTACTCGGTGAGTTCAGTTCGTCCAACTTTGATAATACAGAGGCAAGATGCGACTGGGCAACTGCATACATGGAGACTACAAAGGCATATGGTTTCCCGTGCGTACTCTGGGATAACAATGTAAAAGGCAACAATGAGGGCGAAGCTCATGGCTATCTCAACAGAAGTGACCTTACATGGTATGAACCGTCTGAACCTGTTATTGATGCAATGATAAAAGTACTTGATTCAAATACAATCAGATGGGGCAGTGAGAGAAAGTCTCCTGTTATATCACATGACGATATTTCAACTGGTATTGTAATCAGCGACAAGAAATATGAACTTGATTCATCAATCAAGGACGGCAACTGCACAGAGGGACTTAATGCAGACTGGAAACTTCTTGACGGCGGTGACGTTGCTGTACAGTTTACAGGTGATGCGCCTGTTATTGCCGTAGTTGACGGAGGCTGGGATAACTGGACTGAAATCAAGCCTTATGACGTTGACGAAGAAAAGGGCATTGCTTACTACTCATCACAGCATATTGAAAGTGCGTGGAACGGTGACGTTACTGAAATCCAGCATATCTTCGCAAGAACAAACAGCAAGACAGTTGTAACAAAAATTGCTGTAATCGGTGGAGGAGAAGTTGTCACACCTCCGGAGGAAGATAATACAAAGTCATATCCCACAACAATTGAGGGCGACTCTATGTTGTTCATTGTAAAGGGTACACCCGGAACCAATGTAAACGGCTGTCTTGGATATATGGACGGTGCTGACTGGAAAGCGGTTGAATGGAGTGGCAAAATCCCGGACAGTGGCGAACTTGAAGTCATGATTCAGACGTATAATCTCCCTCATTATATAGATGCGCAGTTCCAGATTTGGTGGAGCGACGACAAATCCGCTGAACTTGTCAAACAGCAGATATGGACTACAACAGACGAAACAACCACTACAACCAAACAAACAACAACCACAACATCTGAAACAACAATGACAACAACAAACACAATGCCTGCTCCGTCAGGTTATATTGCTGGTGATGCAAACTGCGATAATGAAGTAAATATTGCTGATGCCACAGCTATTGTTCAGCATCTCGGCAACAAAGACAAATATGCACTCTCTGAAGCAGGTGAAAGAAATGCTGATGTTGACGGCGAAGAAGGCGTAACAGGCTCGGACGCTTTAGTACTCCAGCAAGTTGAAGCAAAGATGATAAGTCTCGCAGATTTACCGCTCAAAGCAGCGAAATAACTTAAAAACAAATTAGGAGAAATGCACAATGTTCAAATCAAAAATCATACGTATTATAAGCATGGTTTCTGCTGTTGCTTGTATAACAACCTGCGTCAACCTGTCATCAGTCACAAATATTTCTTATGCTGATGACTATAACAGCAGAGTTGAAACAATGGTTCTTGAAGAAGAAAACAATATAAAGTCATATCCGGTAGAAATTGCGGGCGATTTTATGACATTCATTATAGAGGGTACACCCGGCACTAATGTAAACGGCTGTCTTGTCGGATATACGTACAAAGGTGAGGAAGGTGAAAAGATTGAATGGAAAGGTAAAATCAGAGACGACGGCACACTTAAAGTTGAGATTGATACTTATAATATTTATGGCTATAAAGGCGAATTTCAGATTTGGGAGAGCGACGATAATTCCGCTGAACTCGTTAACCAGCAAATATGGGTTACAACAACCGCAGATATGCGCTCAACCACCACAACAACCACAACAACATCAGGCACAACAATGACTACAACATCAGGTACAACAATGCCTAAAACATCAGGAACAACAATGACTACAACATCAGGTACAAAAATAACTACAACATCAAGCACAACAATCACCACAACATCAGGCACAACAATGACTATAAAGTCATATCCGGTAGAAATTGCGGGCGATTTTATGACATTCATTATAGAGGGTACACCCGGCACTAATGTAAACGGCTGTCTTGTCGGATATACGTACAAAGGTGAGGAAGGTGAAAAGATTGAATGGAAAGGTAAAATCAGAGACGACGGCACACTTAAAGTTGAGATTGATACTTATAATATTTATGGCTATAAAGGCGAATTTCAGATTTGGGAGAGCGACGATAATTCCGCTGAACTCGTTAACCAGCAAATATGGGTTACAACAACCGCAGATATGCGCTCAACCACCACAACAACCACAACAACATCAGGCACAACAATGACTACAACATCAGGTACAACAATGCCTAAAACATCAGGAACAACAATGACTACAACATCAGGTACAAAAATAACTACAACATCAAGCACAACAATCACCACAACATCAGGCACAACAATGACTACAACACCAACAATAACTACAACATCAGGCACAACAATGACAACAACAAACACAATGCCTGCTCCTGTTGGTTATATAGCAGGTGATGCAAACTGCGATAATGAAGTAAATATCGCTGATGCTACTGCTATTGTTCAGCATCTCGGAAACAAAGACAAGTATGGACTTTCTGAAGCAGGTGAAAGAAATGCTGATGTTGACGGCGTAGAGGGCGTAACAGGTTCAGATGCTTTAGTACTTCAGCAAGTTGAAGCAAATATGATAAGCCTTGCAGATTTACCGCTCAAGAAATAAGTGAAAAATAATACTCCGTCCACCTGGGCGGAGTTTTTCTGTCATTTTATCACCTGATTTGTCATATAGATTAACAGGGTGATATTATGGAAGATAATTTTGTCATAGTTCTTGCAGGCAATCCGAATGTAGGCAAATCGACTGTTTTCAATGCGCTTACAGGACTGAAACAGCATACGGGAAACTGGGCAGGAAAAACAGTTGCTTGTGCAGAGGGGAATTTTGAATACAACAGCAAAAACTTCACTCTTGCTGATATTGCAGGAATATACTCACTTTTTGCCAATTCCGCAGAGGAACAGTCCGCATATGATTTTATATGTTCGGGGAAAGCTGACGGTGCAGTTGTTGTGTGTGATGCCTCATGCCTTGAAAGAAATCTCAATCTTGCATTGCAGATTATTCAGATAATCCCGAAAACTGTAGTATGCGTCAATCTCGTGGACGAAGCTGAAAAAAAAGGAATTTACGTTGATTCCGCAAAATTAAGCGATATTCTGGGTGTACCTGTTGTACTTACATCAGCAAGAAACAATATAGGGCTTGACAGTTTATGTGATGCGCTTTGTGACATAATGGAAAAAGAGGTATCTCCGCTAAAAATAGATATTCCAGAAAATCGGGAAGATGCGATTGCAGTAATATCGGCAAAATCGGGTGAAATTGCAAATCAGGTTACAGAATACAGAACGAATGAGCCATATCGCAAAGACAGACTGCTTGACAGAATATTCATGAGCCGAAAAACTGGTATACCCGTCATGCTGGTACTGTTCGGGCTTATTATGTGGATTACAGTAACAGGGGCGAACTATCCGTCACAGCTTTTAAGCAGAGGACTTTTTTCGTTCGGGGGCATTTTATCGGAGTACCTGCTTGATTCAGGTTTGCCGTCATGGGTTGAGGGCGTACTCATTCAGGGCATATACAAGGTGCTTGCGTGGGTTGTGTCCGTTATGTTACCGCCTATGGCTATATTTTTCCCACTGTTTACAATTTTAGAGGATTCAGGCTATTTGCCACGCATTGCATTTAATCTGGACGGCTTTTTCAGGTGTTCGGGAGCTTGCGGAAAACAGGCTATAACTATGTCTATGGGACTTGGCTGTAATGCCTGCGGAGTTACGGGTTGTAGAATCATTGATTCACCACGTGAAAGGCTAATTGCGATACTTACCAACAGTTTCACAATATGCAACGGACGTTTCCCGACTATTATATCTGTTATCACAATGTTTCTTGTAACAATGGGCGGTGTTCTTGGCTCTGTACTGTCGGGGGCGTTGCTTCTGGGAGTTATTCTGCTTGGCGTAGGTGCAACTTTAGCCGTATCATTCTTGTTGTCCCGAACACTTCTCAAAGGCGAATCAAGTTCATACACGCTTGAACTCCCTCCATACCGTAAACCGCAGTTTATGAAAGTACTTGTGCGCTCACTTCTTGACAGGACTATTTCCGTGCTTGGTCGTGCTTGTACTGCTTCTATTCCGTGCGGACTTATTTTGTGGTTGCTTGCAAATATAAGCGTGAACAATATTTCCCTGCTCCACCATATATCGCAGTTTTTCGCTCCTCTCGGAAATGCTATGGGACTTGACGGAACTATCCTCATGGCGTTTATACTTGGTTTTCCTGCAAATGAAATAGTAGTCCCGATAATCCTGATGACCTATATGTCACAAGGCAGTCTCATTGAAATGAGTGACAATACGGAGCTATGGGCGGTACTTGTTGCGAACAACTGGAGTATCAAGACAGCAGTCTGCATGATTATATTCACGGTTTTTCATTTTCCCTGCGCCACAACCTGCATGACAATCCGAAAAGAAACAGGCAGTACGAAGTGGACGCTTATAAGCTTTGCACTCCCTACTGCCATTGGTATATTTCTTTGTATACTTGTCAATACTTTTGCTTAATTTTCGAGCTTTGCAAAATAGTACTCCGAATACTCTCGATATTGTCTGCGGAACTGCTCGTCACTCTCTTTCACATCACTAAGATAAGCATGAATATTTATTTTTTCGTCCGTCTCAATAAGACAGCCTGCTATATTTGAGCAGTGGTCGGAGATACGCTCCAGATTTGTGAGTATATCCTGAAATATGTAGCCTAACTCAACAGTACATTCGTCATTCTGCAAACGTCTGATGTGACGGTTTTTCAACTCTGTACTAAGATTATCAACAACTTCCTCAATCGGCTCAACCTTATGAGCAGTCTGAAGGTCGTCTTGTCTGTAGGAATCAAACGAAAGAGAGATGTTCTCCCTGATAGCATCAGAAATTATAATCAACTCGTGTACACATTCGCCCGAAAACTTGATGCCCTTTTCCTGCATCTCCTGAACTGATTCAATAAGATTTACAGCATGGTCTGAAATACGCTCAAAATTGCCCACGCAGTGCATCATCTTTGAAACGGTACGGCTGTCTTTACCCGTGATACTGCTTTTCGACAGCTTTACAAGATAGCTGTTGATTTTGTCCTCGTACTTGTCAATCAAATCCTCTGCATCAATAACACTCTGCACCTTGTCTTCGTCGTAATCCTCAACAAGCAGGGCGATAGAATCAAGGATAGCCTTTTTTGTGATTTCAGCCATTTCAAAGGAAGTTCCTCTGCAAGTCTCAACGGCAACAGCAGGAGTTGCAAGGAATCGGGGGTCGAGAGCTGCGAAAACATCTTTTTTCTCCGTATCGCCTTTTTTGTCACGGATTATAAGGTGCGAGAGTTTTACAAGCTGATTTGTGAACGGCATGAGCATGATAGTATTGATAACGTTGAAAGCCGTGTGCATTACAGCTATACCCACATAGCCAACAGTATTATTCATGAAGTCGCCTAATGGTGTAAACTTTTCGAGGACAATTATAATCGGGAGCATTACAAGAGTGCCGATAATTTTTACGAGAATGTGCGTCCATGCAACACGTTGAGCATCTTTGTTTACGCCGATACATGAAAGCAGAGCAGTAACGCAAGTTCCGATATTAAGACCCATAACAATAGGAAGTGCCATATCATAGGTAAGTCCGCCCGAAGTTGAAAAAGCCATGAGTATACCGACAGAACCAGCTGAACTCTGAATGATACCAGTGAAACCAGCTCCGACAAGTACACCTAAAACGGGATTTTCAAATGCAGTGAGCATCTGCTTGAACTCCTCCGACTCTGCAAGTGGATTGACAGAATTTTTCATTAAGTCCATGCCTGTCATGAGTACGGCAAATCCGACAAGAATACGTCCTATATCCTTTTTCTTTGCCTTTTTGCAAGCCATTATCATAACAGTACCGACAAGGGCAATAAGCGGTGAGAAAGATTCAGGCTTGAGAAGTCGCAGGAAAAAACTGCCGATACCCTCTTTTCCTCCGCTGTCAATATCACTTAAACAGAGAATCCAAGCTGTAAACGTTGTGCCAATATTCGAGCCGAAGCAGACCGCTATTGTGTCAACAAGCGACATGATGCCCGAGTTTACAAATCCGACAAGCATAACAGTCATGGCGGACGACGACTGAATCGCAACAGTTACAACCATACCAAGAATTATCGCCATAAACTTATTGGAAGTCATCTTTTTGAGTGCGACCTCCATTTTACCGCCCGCCAGTTTTTCAAGACCTGTTGACATTACATTCATGCCGTACAGAAAAAATGCAAGACCGCCGAGCATGGTAAAAATATTGAATATTGAGAAATTTTCCATTTGAAAAGCTCCTTTTCTTTTTTTACTCCGATTATATTATAGCACATCTGATAATACAGTCAATAGGATTTGCCCAGATTTTACAGAGATTTAACATTGACAAAAAAGCTGTACACCCATTTGTGAATCCGCACTCCTGCGCACGCCTACCGCACTCGTGAATTTTCCCCGAATTATAGCCATTTGCACGCCATGCACGCTAGTTTTGTGCCAAATTATTAAATAAAGTTTTTCTGTATTTTTTATGTATATCATTCTGATTTATTTTCTTTGCTGATGCCTGCATATATACTATCGTCTCATAACTTGCGAAAACAAGACTTATTAATAATATCACTGATTAAATATATTGTTTTTTCTGATATTATTTATTCTGTCGCCTGAATTTGTGATGCCTGAACATATACTATCGTCTCATGATTTGCAAAAATGAGAATATGAATCTATACATACTATCATCTCATGACCTGCAAAAATAAAATAATCTGCATAGAAAAACACAAAAAAACTTTATTTAATAATTTGGCACAAAACTAGCGTGCATAGCGTGCAAATGGCTGTAATTCGAGGAAAATTCACGGGTGCAGGGGGAGTGCGCAGGAGTGCGGAGGAATATAAAAGCGTACCAAAAAAACAGTCCCGAAAATACGGAACTGTCTATGATTATTTCAGCGTGATTTTTTCTCCGTCCCTGCTTATCACGGTATCGGCAAATATTTTCTGTACACTCTCTTTATAGTCGTTCGGATTAACAAGTGCAGGACTGTAATGCGTGAGCCACAATAAAGCTGATGCGGATTCAAGTGCAAGTTTAGCACTCTGCGAGAATACCATGTGACCCTTTTCCAACATTTTGCTGATATATTCGTCATCACCATACATTCCCTCGCTTATCAGCAAATCAGAATCCCTTGCAAAGTCCGCCATATCATCAAAGTATCGTGTATCAGTCATGTATGTGAGTTTCAGGGGCTTTCTCTGTTCGTCCGTAACCATTTCCTGCGTGATTTCCTGACCGTCCATGACAACTGATTTTCCTGCATGGAGTTCTTTCCAGTATTTCACGTCAACTCCGAGTGCCTTTGCTTTCTGCGGATTAAATACAGGCTTTCTGTTGAGTACAAAAGAATATCCAAGACAATCAATACTATGCTTTAAAGGCATGGAGCTTATAATAATCTCATTCCAATCAAAGCGCATGATGCTGTCCAGCGGTAGTTCGTGTATTTCAATCTCAAACGGCAGTACAGGGCATATACAGCAAAGTTGTCTGATTATATCAGCTGTTCCGATATGACCGTAAATTTTCAGCGTATCAGTCTTACCGCAGTTTCCTAATGACAAGAGAAGTCCTGCCAGACCTGAAACGTGGTCGGCGTGCAGATGAGTTATAAAAAGTGTATCAAGTCTGCTTAGTTTCAGACCATGCTTGTTTATGGCAATCTGCGTTCCCTCTCCGCAGTCAACAAGACAAGCCCTGCCCTTATACTCCACCCATAAACTCGTGAGCCAGCGTTCAGGCAACGGGAGCATACCGCCTGTTCCGATAAGTGTTACATCAATCATTTTTATCACCTCTGCTTTACATTATATCACAAAAGAAATGCAATGTCAACGATTTTATGGCGGTTTACAGCCTTTGCAACTGCTGGTTGACAAATTTCCAAGTACGATTGATTGACTTCAACTGCCCTGTATGGTATACTAAAATCACAACAAAACACTATGGAGGTTCAGCTATGATTTTAGCAGACAAGATTATTGAATTACGAAAAAAGGCAGGTATGTCACAAGAGGAGCTTGCTGAAAAATTAGGAGTAAGCAGACAGTCGGTTTCAAAGTGGGAGAGTATGCAGGCTACACCCGATTTAAACCGTATACTAAAAATGTCGGAGATTTTCGGAGTAAGTACAGACTTCTTATTAAAGGACGAAATCGACCTTGTAAAGCATGAGCAGACTGAATCAGCAGAAGTATTTGCAGACGAAACAGAACCGCCGTTAACTCATGTATCAATGCAGGAAGTAAATGAATATCTCTCAAATATTCCGAAATCTGCTTTTCTGATTGCATCAGGTGTTGCATTGTGTATTCTTTCACCTGTTTCTGCAATACTTTTTGACTTTTTATTTGATTCTCCGCTGGAAGACTTAGGCGCTGTATTCATGTTCATTTTCATTGCAGGAGCTGTAGGACTTTTCATATATGCCGGTTCACTGGTAAAGAAATTTGAATATCTCAAGCATGAATGTCTTGACACTGAATACGGCGTTGACGGCATGGTGAAAGACAAGAAAAATCAGTATCAGCCAAAACATACGCTGAATATTATAATCGGCGTTATATGCTGTATACTTTCAGTTACTCCGCCTATTGTCCTTGATATAGTTGCAGATAATCTTGATGAAATAGGTGCTGTAATGTTGTTCGTACTTATTGCATTTGGTGTATTCAGCATAGTAAAAACAGGCATCATAAACAACAGCTTTGACGTTATACTTGAAAAAGAGAACTACAGCCGTACAAAAAAGATAAAAATACTTGAAAAAAAAGAAAAATCAGATGCAGTTGTTGGCGTGTATTGGCTGATTGTTGTGGCATTGTATTTAGGACTTAGTTTCACAACAATGAGATGGGACAGAACGTGGATTATCTACCCTGTTGCTGGTGTACTTACTCCTGTAGTTGCTATAGTTTCAACAAAATTAACAAGCAAATAAAAAAACAACGGCTTCGGAAAACAGATTCCTTAGCCGTTTTATTTTTATATTGGTGCGATAGCAGGAATAAAGTTGCGGGCTATGTAGTAAATCCCGAAAAATACTCCTACAGCAGTCCATACTTGCCATTTGCGTGATATGATGCGGATTTTTCTGCCAAATATACAGAACATATTTTCTATGTACAATCCTGCAAGCACAAGTGACAGAAATGGTATTGCTATGTTGTTGCGCAGTGAGAGAATAATATTTCCGTGCAGAAGCGCATTTACACTCCTCGTATTACCGCACCCACAACAGTAATATCCCGTCAGAAGATTGAAGTAACAACTACCGTATCGCACAACCATACCGACAAGCCAATCCCTCAAAAGAATGACGGCAAGAGCAATAAGCGGAGCAGATATGGCAATCATAATTCTATGCTTTTTCGGCATTGTCAGAACTTTATGCGCATACATACATCAAAAGCATCTCTGATTGTATCTTCAATATCAAGAAAACTCATCATACCTGCCAAAAAGAGAAGCACAACACCGAAAAATCCGCCGATTGCACCCGTGATTATTCCTGCAACAGCAAGCCCCGACATATTCTCATTCTGCTTTTTACTTGCAATGGCAAGACCGATAGCAACTCCGCCTAAAAGTATACTGATAATTCTGCTACAACAGCATATAATTGAAAGTATACCACATACAAGAGATGCAATCGCAAGACCGTTTACTTCCTGATAGTTCTGATTCGGATTATAGTTCATATTCTGCTGATTGGTTGATTCTATGTGCTGTAGATGCTGTAAGTTTGGCTGTTGAGCAGTTGAACTTCCTGAACGTCCGCTGTCGTCGTTATTATGAAAGAAACTTACATCTTCTGCATTGCTTTCAGGAATGTGCTTTGTCAGGTCTACTTTGTTATCAGAAGTATGCTTTGTCAGGTCAACTTTCTGATTCTGTTCGTTATTGTTGAAATCGTCCATAAATAATCCCCCTTAAATAATATTTTCATTCAACAGTAATACTGCCCTCTTTCCAGTTCTCAAAAGCGTATTTCTGTAATGACAAATCGTTTGCATCATTTATAAACTTATCTGAATCCATATAGTAGAAGCCCAGAGGGTAGACAGTACCGCTTTTGGCATCATCAGGAATCTTGACCCTGAATGTCATAATATCACCGTCAAGACCCTTGTCACCGTTAAATACTTCTGTAAAGAAAACACAGCCAAGATTTTTGGAAGTAAGCTCCTTCGGAAGATTATTAACCCATACCATAGCAACAGATGCAGTTGAATAGTTGGAGGCTTCTCCTCTTTTGAACTGGACAAGTCTCTCCTCAACATCAAGCATTTCAGGTTCAAGAATATTCGGGTATGTCATGTGAATACCGCACATAGTCCATTTCATTTCAGCATTTTCAACATAAAGTGTAACATCTGCATATTCTCCTGCTTTTGCGGTTGTGTTGCCCATGTAGAGACGTGGACCGTCAGCGGCAGCTATAATTTCTGTTGTCGGCGGAACTGTTTCTGCATCTTCCGAATTTTCTGTCAATAACTGATAAGGCTCTGTAGCCTGCTGTTCTCTGCTGTCTGAATTTTGTGTTTTATCTCCGCAGGCTGTCAGAGATGCAAGCACCCCGACAACCATAATAACGGAAATTATCTTCTTAATCATTTTCCTGCTCCTTTGTACCTGTAACAATAATTTCATCATCTTTTGCTGATACCGCAACAAGATTTACTTCTGACATATTTTCTATGATAATATCTGCAATTTTGTCCTCAACTTCCTGACGGATAACCCTGCGTATATCTCTTGCACCATATGACTTGCCATAAGCCTTTTCTGCAATAAGTTCAAGTGCATTCCTGTCATAAGTGAGTGCGATATTTTTTTCGGCAAGCGGTTCTTTCATCTCATCAAGCATAAGTCCTGCAATATCCGCAAAATCACTCTTTTCAAGCTGTCTGAACACCACGATTTCATCAATACGGCTGATAAATTCAGGACGGAGGAAATCTCGCAGACCTTTCATAGCCTTATCCTTTGAAATTTCGTTCTCTGTACGGTTGAATCCTACTCCGACACTCTTATCCGTTGAGCCTGCATTTGATGTCATACATATAATTGTATGCTCAAAATTTATCGTTCTGCCCTGTGCATCATCAATTTTGCCCTCATCAAGAATCTGCATGAGAATATTCATAACATCAGGGTGTGCCTTTTCTATTTCGTCAAAAAGTATAACTGAATACGGCTTTCTGCGTACTTTTTCAGTAAGCTGACCTGCTTCGTCATATCCGACATATCCGGGAGGCGAACCTATCATTCTTGCGACAGAGTGCTTCTCCATGTATTCAGTCATATCAAGACGGATAAGCGGTTCAGTCGAATCAAAAAGCTCCTCTGAAATCGCCTTGACAAGTTCAGTCTTGCCCACGCCTGTAGGACCGACAAAGATAAATGATGCAGGTCGGCGACGTTTATTGAGCTGAACTCTTGTGCGCTTGATAGCCTTTGCAAGTACAGAGACAGCTTCTCCCTGACCTAATACACGCTTTTTGAGTGCGTCCTCTAATTTTGCAATCTTGAGAAATTCTGTTTCGGCAATCTTGCTTGCTGGTATACCCGTCCAGAGTTCGACAACCTTTGTTAAATCGCTCTCCGAAACGCAGGCATTTTCGGCAGCTTCTCTTAATTTTTCGCATCTGTCCTTTGCGTGAATAATCTGACCTTTTACCTCTGCCAATGCTCTGTAATCAGGTTCTCTGTCTTCTGTAAGTTCCTTTTCCATGCCCTCAAGCGTCTGCAATTCTTTCTGCACCTTGATATACTCGCCTATTTCGGGGGAGCGTATACTTGCATAGGCACAGCTTTCGTCCAACAGGTCTATTGCCTTGTCGGGCAGAAAACGGTCAGTAATGTAACGTTCAGAGAGTATAACACAAGCCTTTACAAGATAATCAGAAATTTTTACTTTGTGATAATTTTCATAGTATTTCTTTATTCCCATAAGCACTTCAACAGTTTCATCAATGTTCGGCTCTGCCACTGTAACTGGCTGGAAACGTCTTTCAAGTGCTGAATCTTTTTCGATATATTTTCTGTATTCGCCGAAAGTTGTCGCACCGATAACCTGTACTTCACCTCTTGAAAGAGCAGGTTTGAGAATGTTTGCTGCGTTCATTGAGCCTTCTGAATCACCCGTGCCGACAAGACTATGAACTTCATCAATAAAGAGAATAATATTTCCCTCTCTCTTTACTTCCTCAACAAGTCCTTTCACACGGCTTTCAAACTGTCCACGGAACTGTGTACCCGCAACAAGTGCTGTAAGGTCAAGCAGATATACTTTTTTGTCCACAAGATTGAAAGGCACGTTGCCTTCATTTATCTTCTGCGCAATTCCCTCTGCAATAGCAGTCTTTCCAACACCCGGCTCACCGATAAGACACGGATTATTCTTTGTACGGCGTGAAAGAATCTGTATAACTCTTGATATTTCCTTGTCTCTGCCGATTATGTTGTCGATTTTACCGTCAGAAGCTTTCTTTGAAAGATTTGTGCAGTAGCTTCCAAGAAATTTAAGTTCTTTTTTTCGCTGTCCTTTCTTATCTTTTTTATCATTATCGAACATATTAGACTTATTAAATCCCTTGAAAAATCCTTTATCTTCTGAATCTTCCGAATCATCATTGTTACTGCTGTTGTTTTCATTATTTCTGCCGAATAAGTTTTTATCGCCGAGCATATCGGAAATAAAATTAGGCAGAAGACCCGAGCCACCCATTTCAAACGAATCACCATCAAGCATATCCATCATATGTTCAGAAAGCTGGTCAATTTCATCATCTGTAATTCCAAGCTTCTCCATATAATCAGCAACCTGCGGAATCTTTCTTTCTCTTGCGCATGAAAGACAAAGCCCCTCGTTTTTCTTCTCATTGCCCTGAACTGATGTTATAAACACAACAGCGGGTCTTTTTTTACAGTTACTACACATTATCATGTGATTTTCCTCCTGAATTAAGTATAATTTACATCTTCATAGTTAAATCATAAAAATATTTGAATATATATGTTTTGTCAATGACATCATTATTAAAAAACAGCATTTCATTATTGCCCATTATCGCCCACAGACGTATAACAGCCGAACCAGCAAATATCATGATTACACCTGTTGCAATGCCGATAAATCCACCGGCAATGTGTGAGCCTGTACTCTCAAAGCTTACATCACTGCTTTTTGTAAAACCGCTTATCACTGCAATTATAATCAGCGCAATAACAAGATAAAGCACAACAAATATGATAATCCTGAAAATCGTGGTATATGCTTTCTGCGTGAAGTTATCTGCAATATACACAGCGGATTCATGCTGATGCTCACTGTTTTTTATAAGCAGAATAACTTCCCTCATGTTACTGCTGTCTTCCCTTATCTGATTTGCCGCTGTTTCTGCAACGAACTTATTAAGGGTTTTCGATATAATATCGCTCATTACAACAGCATAGCCCTCTCTTACTTTTTCAAGCAGAACTGCTTCATCACTTTCAACTTTCCTTGCATTAATATTGTTAATATAATTACATATAGCTTTATCAAGTTCTGTTTCGGATTCAAAAGCCTTTTCAAGCTTTGCTGTATCAACTTTTATATAGTAGCCCATATTTTCAAGATATGAAGCATATTTTTGTGTAAAAGTTTCTTTTTTCAAATCTTTTTCAAGTTTTTTGATATTGTTGCTTCTTGCGGTGTTTTTGTAAAGGTCGCCTGAAACACCTGAACTGACCGCAAAAGCTATCAGAAGTGCAACTGCACAGCCGATTGCAGAGAAAACAGCTTTCATAAAACCCTTTCTGCCCGATAAAAAGATGCAGACAAGAAGTGTCGCCACTGCAATAGTATCATAAAACCACCAGAATCCTGTACCCATTAAAAAATCCTCCTTTAATTTATCAGCTTTCATAATTTATGCGGTCTATTTTGCTGAAACTTTTCAGAAAAATATAATCTCCGCTTCTTACAAAGCCTGTATATGAGTCATTTACAGATGCCGTTGAACGCAGACCGCCTGAAAAATCATATGCAAGAATGGCATTTTGTGTCATGACATATGCCAGACCGTCTTTCACGGTTACATCTATAAGAGGAGTTTCAAAACTTATTATTGCAGGCTCTTTTCCTCCTCCGTCAAAAAGTGCCATAACATATCTTCTCCTGTCGTCGCTGTTTATAATTACAGCAGATTTGCCGTTTTCGCTTGAGCCTTTTTCAAAATCACCGTCATATCGATAGAAAGACTGTATCTGTCCCATTTTGTCAACATATCCACACGCATCTATACCAAGCAGAAAAGCTCCATCATTAAAATTATACACGTTAAAACCGAGAGTGTCAAGCCCCGGAGAAGTCCACTTTTCACCATTTTGTGTAAATACTGCTTCCTGAACAGATGTTTCAATCGAGCCGTTTTTAGCATATATATAACTTATTATACACCCCTGACTGTCATATGTAAAGTCTATATCGCTGACTTTCTGAACACATTTTCTTTCATAGATGACTTCGCCCCTCTTGTCAAATACTTTTATCTCACACTCATAATTTACAGAAGATGTTACTACAGCTGTATAACCGTCGTTGCTTATTCTTGCGAACATGATACTTTCGTCAATCTGTTTTTCGTAGATTATGTCGTTTCTGTCCTCAACGCTGAATCTGTTTCCGCCGTTTTCATATATGAGTATCCTGTTATTCAGAATATCCATTACTGCATTAGTATATGCGTGCTGTCGGCGATTGATTAGTCCTCCTTCCTCACTGTAAAAATAGATATAGGCATCACTTAAAACTATAACACAATTGTTTATACAGTCAACCTGATAATTTACACCACTGTTTATTTCGATAGGAAAATTTCCCTCTGCCAGTTTTCCGTCATTTATGATTGTAGTGTATTGCTTTCCAAGTCCACGCAATTTCGGAAGCCACTGTTCCTGTGTAACAAAAGCTGATACTATAACAGATGCAAGAACCACAAAAATAATCGCATAGCCAAGCTTTTTTTTTCGTTTTTTCCGTTTTTTCTGTTCTATCATATCATTCATATCATACATCGGCATCTGCGTTTTCCTCCATTAAATCCTGCTCCGAATAAAAAACCCTGTTAAGATACAAGCCGTGAGCCATGGCTGTTCTGCCCGCTTTAAGTCTGTCCTTCGCCTCAATAACTGCGGGTATATCATCGGGGGAAAATTTACCCTCATTCACGTCTATAAGCGTCCCTGCAATTATCCTAATCATATTATACAGAAAACCATTGCCTTTTACAAGTATTATTACGCAATCTCCAACAATTTCTATTTTAAGCGAATAAATTGTGCGTACTGTCGTATAAACATTTGTGCAGTCTGCACAAAAGCTTGCGAAGTCGTGAGTACCGACAAAATATTGTGATGCCTGTCTTGCCTTTTCAACGTCAAATTTTCGTCTGTAGTGAAATGCCAAATCAGCACCGAAAGGGTCTTTTGATTCCGAACAGTGCATTTTGTAGATGTATTCTTTGCCTTTGCAGTCAAATCTTGCGTGAAAATCAAGCGGAACATCTTCACAACTAAAAATAGCTATATCGTCGGGCAGTTCGCCATTTACACCACGGCAGAAACCCAGTGTTTTTATATTGCTTTCGGTTTTCACATTAAAGCAGAACTGATTTGCGTGTACGCCCGTATCAGTTCTTGAACAGCCCGTTATTGTTATCGGCTGATTCAGAACTTTCGACACTGCTTTCTCCAGTACTTCCTGAATCGTCAAAGCGTTCGTCTGTCTCTGAAATCCGTGATAATTCGTTCCCCTGTATGCTGTCATTACTTTGAGATTCCTCATTTGATTCCTCCGATTTTCCGTTAATTTTTTTATCAATAAATGCCAACAGAATAAACAAAAGTAAAGCACTTCCGCTGACTGCAATTCCAAGTAAAAATCCCTCCGGAGAATATTTCAGCAGTATTTCATGTTCACCGACATCTGCATTAACTCCCAGCATAGAATCAAGTACCTTGAAAGTCGGAACTTTTTCGCCGTCAATATATACGCTCCAGCCCTTTTCGTAAGGAATTGAAAGATATAGTATGCCTTTTTCAAGTACATTGATATTGCCCTTTATTTTCGTATCAGAAAATTCCGTAATATTAAGCTGTTCGTCTGCAAGTTTTTCATATGCACTTTCAAAGGCTTCTGTTTTAAGTGCATATGTCATGATGGTGTAACTGCCTGTTTCTTTTTTGTCGGAAATTGTAAAATCAACAGTTGCTGTTGTTCCCTCCTGACCGTTGCCCATAGGGAAAATTATCGGGTAATCCTTTACAGAAGGTGTATCAGCTGTAACTCCGTCACTCTTTACAGTAAGCGACTCAAAAGCTCCATTTTTTGCATATCCATAAAGATATGAATTTTCAAGACCTGCATAACTGTATTTTGCACTTGCCGATTTAGTATTGTCTGTAACTCTGAAAGTATATGAGCCATAGGCTGTTTTTGTCGTCTCCATATTATCATACGATACAAGACTTACTGGTTGAGCCGTGAAAATATTGCTTGAGGAATCCGTTGCAAGTCTTATTACTTCATTCTGATACTCAAATGGATTTGTTGCTTCTTTATCGGGCAAATCAAGTATTCTCTCATTCATCATGAAACCTAAAGAAAGCGGATAGTTATTTTTATAGAGTATCACACTTCCCGATTTATCGTTATATTCAAGATTATAACTGCTGTTGTTGAGATAACTGCTTTTTGAGACGATATAGTCAATTCCGAAAAGCATATTTACAACAGGTGTGGAATTTCTGTAGAAAAATCTGTTTCCTGCCTCCGAAGCATAAAGTCCTAAACGCTGAAACAGTCTTGTAACAGATACATTTGCAGATGACGAAAACTGCGATAAACCGTTATAGCCATATAATGCGCTATCATTGAGTGTATATGTGCTTATCATCTCACAGCGGGAAAACAGCTTGTTCTCTCTGCTCCTCATTTTTGCAAGAACAGTCTGCACGTCCTCATCTGATGCAGGATAAGACGTATATGACGAACTGCCTACGCTGTCCACGCCTATTGAAGCATTTGAGACAAGTTCAGTTACAAGAGTTGCACCTATAAAAAGACTTGTTACAACTCTTTTTACCGTTATATTCTTTATGGGAATAACTTTTACAGCAATGAAAACAAGAATATATGCGCCTGTTATTATCAATGAGCTTTTCAGTGCTGTTGTCATCTCAAAACCGCTGTCCGATTTTATACCCTTATAATAATTCAGTACGAAAACAACAGCAGGTGCTATAATAAGCAGAAAAATCTGATATATCTTTATTCCCTTGCGTGTCATAACTTCAAATGCACGGTATGCCGATACAGCAAGTACAAAGCTGAATATAAATGAGAATCTGTATGGCAGTTGATTTGTTGCATGAAAGCCATGCCATATAAAGTTCAGTATATTCATATTACAGCTTACGGCAATAAGTGCAAGCATAAAGACAGATACAATCTTTTCACGGATTTTTATTCCGCCCGAAAACAGAAATACTCCGAAAAGCGTCACGGCAAGCATACTGCACGCAAAATTCGGCAGTCCTTCAATATGTGTCGGCTCACTATATGAAATCAGGTTTGCAAAAATATCCGTCCACTTCTCATAGAAAGAAATCTGTTTAGGAAAGTTATTGTCCGCACTGTAGGTCATCTTAAGTCCATAATATGCAGGCAGAAGCATAAATGCAGAAAGGCATATTCCGATTATGGACGAATATACTATAGTACCGAACTTTATGAAAAAGTCTTTTACGCCCTTGCCCTCAATTATTATCGCTCCTGCAAACATGAAAATGGTGAATATACATACAAAAAAGCCGATATAATAATTTGCAAAGAGAGACAGTGCAAGAGAGACTGTATAAAGTTTCCATTTGCGCTCACGGCATATAGCCGTTACACCAGTCATAACAAGCGGAAAGAGTGCAATCGTATCAAACCACATTACATTCCAGTAGTAGCCTAAAGTGTAACTGCAAAGGGCATACATGGACGAAAATGCAACTATTGATATATCTTTTCTTTTATACGTATACCGCAGAAAACAGCTGAAAAATGCACCGCTGAATCCGATTTTTGCTATGAGAATATATGTCAGGGCATCTCTTATATGTTCATTATCAAAAAATACTGCTATCCAGTTAAGAGGACTTGACGCATAATATGAAATCAGTGAAAGAAAATTCGTTCCCATGCCGTTCTGCCATGAGTACATAAAAGAACCGCCAGTCAGAAGTTTTTCACGCTCAACACGGAAAAACGGATAGTACTGATGCCACAAATCAACAACAAGCATCTGATTATCGCCGAAAGGGTGTATTTCCTCATCTCTGAAAGCAAGGAGCATTACAACAACAGGTATAACAAATGACAGGCAGAAATACAGCACGCCTTTATCATACATCAGATTTACAAATTTACTGTTCCGAAATTTTTTATAATCCATATGTATACTCCTTAATCCGCTAAAATATTTACTGCAATCGCTCCACCGTAAAATACAAGTGTCAAAACAAGTGCAATGTAATCTCTTGATGCCGATTTCATTTGTCTTAGACGTGTTCTGCCCTCTCCGCCGTGATAGCATCGGCACTCCATAGCTGTTGCAAGTTCGTCTGCACGTCTGAATGATGATATAAACAGCGGTACAAGTATCGAAACCATGTTTTTCGCCCTTGTGGTGAAACTTCCCGTATCAATCTCCGCACCCCTTGCCTTCTGTGCGGACATTATTTTGTCGGTTTCCTCAATAAGTGTCGGGATAAAGCGAAGTGCTATTGACATCATCATTGCAAGTTCATGGACGGGTACTTTTATCTTTTTCAGTGGTGACAAAAGTCGTTCAATAGCATCTGTAAGTGTTATCGGAGACGTTGTGTACGTCAGGAGAGAACTTCCCGCAATAAGCAATACTATTCTCACAATCATGAAAACACTTGTGTTTATTGCGTCCTGCGTGATTTTCAGAAACTTCCATTCAAAAACAATATCACCGCTTCCCACAAATACAAGATTCATTACGGCTGTAAGTATCAGAAACGGAAAAATCGGCTTTATACTCTTTACAAACATCTTGAAAGGTATTTTTGATATAAGTATTGCCATAATCGTATATACAGCACCGACAGCAAGGCAGACTATGTTACTGCCCGTGAAAAGCATCAGTATATATATAAAAGTTATAACTATTTTGAATCGTGGGTCAAGACGGTGAATAATGCTTTCACCCGGAAAATACTGACCTATTGTTATATCTCTAAGCAAGTTACAAATCTCCTTTCAGACGTTTCAGAATCAGATTTTTTGCGTATTCAAGCGTATACACATCTTTTCCGAAGTCGATACCTTGTTTTTTCAGTTCAATGAAAACTTTTGTAATCTGCGGAACATCAAGTCCGATTTGTGAAATCTCGTCCGCACGGCTGAACACTTTTTCCGTACTGTCGTAACAGAACAGACTTCCTTTATTCATTACAAGAATTTTATCCGCAAATCCTGCTATATCCTCCATACTGTGCGACACTATCAGGACAGTATTTTGTACCCTCTTGTGATACGCTTTTATGTGATTCAGTATCATATCACGACCGGCAGGGTCAAGACCTGCTGTCGGCTCATCAAGAATAAGTACTTTCGGATTCATTGCCATAACTCCGGCTATAGCTACACGTCTTTTCTGTCCACCCGATAAGTCAAACGGTGAACGCTGTAACAACTCCTCGCTCAAGCCTATATCGTACGCTGTTTCAAGCACACGCCTTTTTATTTCGTCATCATCAAGTCCCATATTCTTACAGCCAAAAGCAATATCCTTGTAAACAGTCTCCTCAAAAATCTGATATTCGGGATATTGAAATACAAGTCCGACATTAAAGCGCACATCACGGATTTTTGACTTGTCCGCCCATATATCCTCGCCGTCAAGGAGAATTTTTCCCGAAGACGGCTTTAAAAGTCCGTTGAAATGCTGTATAAGAGTTGACTTGCCTGAGCCTGTATGCCCCATAACTCCCACTATTTCACCGTTGTCTATCTGTAAATTCACATGGTCTACAGCTGTTTTCTGAAAAGGAGTTCCCTCGCTGTAGATGTATGTCAAATCCTGAGTTTCAAGTACTGCCAATTATATCGCTCCCTTGCAAGAAATTATTTTTTATTCTGATGTTTCAAGAAATTTCTCAATAGTATCTGTTCCGCCTGTTGACGTATACGCATAATAGCTGAGAATCAAGGACGAATCAACAGAATCAACTTGTCCGTCCTTGTTAATATCAGCGGATTTTTTCATATCTTCTGTAAAAGTTCCTGAATCACCTGTTGAAAGCAATGTATATTCAGCAAGAATAATTGAGGCATCATTAGCATCAATTATTCCGTCACCGTCAACATCTCCCATTGCCTGTTCTTCAGCAG
>CAMWKY010000002.1 GCA_947174965.1 uncultured Ruminococcus sp.
CAATGGAACTTATACGCTATTCAAGGCGAAAAATAAAAGGCAGACGACGTGAAATTTTTCTGATATGCACACCGCCTTTAGTGACAGAACTTTTTTTTCGTCTTGCGGAAGCATCTGTATACAGCATTATGCTTTATCTGGGTGCTTTCAATCCGATTGGACTTTTTACAGGTGAAAGCGTGGAACAGATTTGCATTGCTGTAGTATTTACAATAGCAAGATATATAATTTCCGCACCGCTTTATTGTGCATCGGCTGTCCGGCTGATAGAGTTTGCAAAGGATTCAGATAAAAAAATGTCATTTTCTGATATGCTTCTTGAATGGCGTTTTATATGGCGAAGTCTGTTTTCATTTTTCATGCGGAAGATGATATGTACAGCAACTCTTATTCCTGCAATTATTTCAGGCTTGTACGGTGTAAAGATAATATCAGAGAGTGCAGACGATAAACAGCTTTTTTTAGCATCAAATTTATTTGCGCTTTGTATAGTTTTTATTGTATTCTGGCTTGGTGTAAAGATAAGTATGACGGCTGTACCGTTTTTGCTTGCGGAATTTCCGAAAAAAAGTGTTATGAAAGTTGTTTTTGATTCATTCAGATTCATGAACGGACGCAAAAAAATGTTTATTGGAATTTCATTTGCATTTTTACTTCCTGTTGTTACAGTTGTAGCAATACCATTTGTTATACCTGAAATTGCATCTGCTTATGCTGTAGGAATATCAATTTTTTTCAAAGAGGACGAATATGCACATATTATTCATGAATCCAGAAGAAAGCGTATTTTTGCAAGAAAAATAAGACAAGGCGGTGAAGTATGAGTGAGCTTATATTTAATGTAGAAACGGAAATGCCTGTTCCGTTGCAGGAGTATCTCCGTGAGAAATGCAGTGTATCACGTCGGCTTCTGCAAAAGCTGAAAAACCGTGACGGCGGTATAACCTGCAACGGCGGATTTATTCGTACGGTTGACACGGTAAAAAGCGGAGATATTATAATCCTGAACAGTGAGGAGAGAACAGAAATTGAGCCGAACAGTAGTCTTAAAGCTGATGTAGTTTTTGAAAATGAGAGTATGATAATTTTCGATAAGCCAAACGGTATGCCTGTTCACCCGTCAATCCGCCATAGAGATGATACATTAGGAAATCTTTTTGCACATCTTCACCCCGAACTGACGTTCCGCCCTGTAAATCGGCTTGACAAAGATACGTCGGGCTTATGTGTTGTTGCAAAAAATGCTTATTCTGCAAATATTTTGCAGGGGAATTGTGAAAAGGTGTATTTTGCGGTAGTTCATGGGATAATTGAGGGAAGTGGTGTTATAGATGCACCAATAGCAAGGGAGCAGGAAAGTATTATACTCCGTTGTGTGCGTGAGGACGGTCAGAGAGCTGTTACACACTATAAAAGCATAAGGACAAATGAAAAATATACATTGCTTGAAATACATCTTGAAACAGGCAGGACACATCAGATAAGAGTACATTTTGCACATATCGGACACGCCCTTGCTGGTGACGATTTATATGGCGGTCTGCGTGACGATATTTCAAGACAAGCATTGCATTGTGGGAAGATGATATTTGATATTCCCGAAAAAATTACAGTTTGTTCGGAACTTCCGAAAGATATTATCAGTTTATTTGATTAAAAGGAGAGTTATTATTATGAAAAAGATAGCAAGTTTTCAGGTTGACCATACAAAATTCGGCGTCGGAATGTACATATCACGCATTGACGGTGATATTATAACTTATGATGTCCGCATGGTCAAGCCAAATGGCGGAACGTATATTTCAAATCCGTCACTTCATACAATCGAGCATCTTTTTGCAACGTATGCAAGAAACAGCGGATTTACTGAAAGTATAATATATGTCGGACCTATGGGCTGTCGCACGGGATTTTATCTTCTCACAAGAGATAATATGAGTGGAGAAGATGCAATTCAGCTTGTAAAGGAAGCATATAAGTTCATTTCAGAATATGAGGGGGAAATTCCCGGAAACAGTATTGTTGAGTGCGGAAATTATCTTGAGCATGACCTTGAATCAGCAAGAAAAGATGTTCTGCCACTTTTACAGAAGCTTGATGGATATACTGCTGAAATGCTGAATTACAGCTATCATACAGGCGAATAAAAGGAGTGTTTTTTTTGAAAATATTTACAGCTCTTGCTGTAAGAGCAGGACTCTGCACATTTAAATTTCTTTCTGCAATACTTCTTGCAATAATCAGAAGTGTGAAATTTATTTTTTCTGAAATATGTGGGATTATCAGATTGATAAAAAATATCATATGCTGGATTTTCAGAGAAGCAACAGAATCTTATCGGAGCAGGCTCGAACTTTCAAACAGGCTTTCAAAAGAAGTCCGACTTGCAAAAAAAGAGGGTAAATCTGAATATATAAAGGCACTTTTAAAGTTTTTTTACTCATTTTTCTGCGGTGAAAACGGCGTATTCTATACGGCTTTCAACTGGATTCTCCCACTTGTTTCAATTGCATTTCTTGTTGGTGTTATAAGATATGGTTCAAGCCTTGAATACGGCATAGCAGTTGAATACAACGGAAAGGAACTTGGCATAATTTCCGCAGAAGCAGACTTTGTGAAAGCGGAAAGAGATGTTCAGCAGAGAATTTCATATAACGAAAATGATAAGGCTATTGATTTATCTTCAAAACTTTCATTAAGAATAATATCTGATGATGATAATATTGTAAGTGCAGGACAGCTTGCCGATAAAATGCTTGAAGCATCAGACGAGGAACTTATAAAAGCATACGGAGTCTATATTGACGGTCAGTTTATATGTTCTGTAGAGGACAGCAAGAGAGTACAGAAAGCTCTTGATGACAGACTGCTTAATTATGATGTGGAAGGAATTGTCAGGGATATTGAGTATGTAAACAAGATTGAACTGAAAGAGGGTATATATCTTATCAGCAGTTTGCAGAAAGAACATGATGTAATAAAACTTCTGACATCATCAAAAGAAAAAAAGCAGGTTCTTTTTGCAAAAGAGGAACAGACAGTTCTTGATATTATTCACGAATATGGCATGGATTTGGACGAATTTAATAAACTTAATCCGTCCGCAGAAAAGGGTATAAGAACAGGACAGCTTCTATATGTTGTAAAACACGAAAATTATCTTCCTATTAAATATATAAGAGAAATGGAAACACTTTCGTTTATTGATTATCAGACAATGGAAGTTGAAACAAGTTCTCTCAATGTCGGTTCAAGAGTGACGCTTGTAAAAGGTGAAAGAGGAGAGAAAAAGAGTAATATTGAAATAACCTACATTGACGGCATAGAATCAGGACGAAAAGTTCTTGAAAGTGTTGTACTGAAAAATCCTGTAGTTGAAACAATCGGTATCGGAACATATTCCGCTTCTCCTGATAATCCCGAAACAGTTTATTTTGGTTATCCGCTGACTGGTTCAGGTGAAATGGGCTGGCCTGTAGACGGTGGCTGGGTTAGTGATTCATTCATAAGTGACCGCAATCACAAAGGACTTGATATTGCCGCACCTGAAAATACAGAAATTTATGCGGCACAGGACGGTATTGTTGTATCGGCAGGCTGGAACTCCGGAGGATATGGAAATGTTGTAATGATTGAACACGAAAACGGCTATGCAACGGTATACGCCCATATGATTAGTGTGTATGCAGTTGAAGGTCAGCAGGTTTCAAAAGGTCAGCTTATAGGATTTGTCGGAAATACCGGAAATTCTTTCGGCAACCATTGTCATTTTGAAGTACGTCATCAAGGAATATGCCTTGACCCGACACTGTTTCTTAATACTATTGACATGAAAAAACCTGAAGAAACAGACGAATAGTAAAAAAATACGGGCTTTTTGTTTGAAATACACAAAAAATCAGGCGAAAAGCCTATATATTTCTACATAAGAAAATGTTGACTTATTATTACATACGTGGTATAATAATCTATGTTGAGTCGGGTATGATATTTGAATATACCTGCTGTTATTAAGATATGCGAAGAAGCGAAAGGTTGCTGTCGGTGTGGCAGGGAATTTTCGTGGAGTATGTCCGTAAAATCGGGCGACAGAGATATTGGACACGGTTTGTGTTTTGAGTGTATAGTTTGTGTGCAAGCTTTATACTGTCAATTTGTGTCTGAATGTCTGCGTTTGCTCGGAAAAGTAATTTTTCACGAGCTTTTTTTGTCTGCGCAGGCTGAAACACGTGGAAACGTGTGCATCTCAATCAGCGTCCCCGAAAAATTTTCAAGGAGGCGAAAGATAAATGGCAGTCAACGAAAAAATCAGATTCAAGATTAAGGGCTATGACCATGCTACTGTTGATATTGCAGCAGCTAAGATTGTTGAAGCAGCTAAGAGAAGTGGTGCAAGAGTTTCAGGACCTATTCCACTCCCTACAAATAAGGAAGTTGTTACTATTCTCCGTGCTACTCATAAATATAAGGATAGCCGTGAGCAGTTTGAAATGAGAACTCACAAGAGACTTATTGATGTTCTCCGTCCTACAGAAAAGACAACTGCTGCTCTTGATAAGCTTGAAATCCCCGCAGGCGTAGACGTTGTTATGGAGATTAAGTAATTAATCTGCATTATGCTTGCAAATTTACCGTTCAGGGAAACGGAATGACAGTAATCTGTCGGTCAAGTTGATGATTATCAACCAATAACCTTATAGGAGGAAATGAAAATGCAGAAAGGCATTATCGGTAAGAAAATCGGTATGACACAGATTTTCGACGAAACAGGAAAAGTTATTCCTGTAACAGTAATTGAAGCCGGTCCTTGTGTTGTCGTTCAGAAAAAAACTGTTGAAAATGACGGTTATAACGCACTTCAGCTCGGTTACGGTGATGTAAAGGTTCAGAGAGTCAACAAGCCTATGAAAGGACATTTTGCAAAAGCAGATGTTGCTTGCAAGAAAACTCTCAAAGAGTTCAGATTTGATGATTGTGATGTCCTCAATGTCGGAGACATCATAAAGGCTGATACTTTTGCTGTTGGTGACGCTATTGACGTTATCGGCAAGAGCAAGGGTAAAGGTTTTCAGGGTGCAATAAAGCGTCACAATCAGCACAGACTTAAGGAAACTCACGGTACTGGTCCTGTTCACAGACAGGCAGGTTCAATGGGTGCTTGTTCTTCACCTTCCAGAATTTACAAGGGCAAGGGAATGGCAGGTCACATGGGTGCTGAACAGGTTACAGTTCAGAATCTTGAAATCGTTAAAATTGATACAGAAAACAATCTCATCGCTATCAAAGGTGCAGTTCCTGGTCCAAAGGGCGGAATCGTTTATATCGTTGACAGCGTTAAGGCTTAAGGAAGGAGGAAACGTAAATGTCTACAATTTCAGTATTTGATATGGCTGGCAATCAGGTTTCCGAAACAGAGCTTAACGATGCAGTTTTCGGAATTACTCCAAATGAGGGCGTTATGCACGCTATGGTAGTAAATTACCTTGCAAATCAGAGACAGGGTACACAGTCAACTCTTACAAGAACAGAAGTAAGAGGAGGAGGCAGAAAGCCTTGGAGACAAAAGGGAACAGGTCATGCAAGACAGGGTTCAACCAGAGCTCCGCAGTGGGTTCATGGCGGTGTTGCTCTCGGACCTAAGCCAAGAGACTACAGCTACTCTCTTAATAAGAAAGTAAGAAGACTTGCAATGAAATCTGCTCTTTCTACAAAAGTTCTTGACAACAACATGATTGTTCTTGATGCTCTCACAATGGATAACTTCAAGACAAAGACAATTGTTGAGATGCTCAAAGCTCTCGGAGTTGAGGGAAAAGCTCTTATCGTTACAGCTGAGGCTGATACAAAAGTAATCAAGAGTGCTGCTAACATTCCTGGCATTAAAACTGCTGCTGTAAACACTCTTAATGTATATGACATTCTCAACTATGATAAGTTTATCATTGTAAAGAATGCAGTCGGAAAACTTGAGGAGGTATATGCTTAATGAAAACTGCTCAGGATATTATCATCAAGCCTGTTATAACTGAAAAGTCTATGGACGAACTTCAGACAGGCAAGTATACTTTCAAGGTTGCCAAAGACGCTACAAAGTCCGAAATCAAAAAGGCTGTAGAAAAGCTCTTTAATGTTGATGTTGCAAAAGTTACAACAATGAACGTTAAAGGTAAAATGAAGCGTGTTGGCAGATATGAGGGTATGACTTCTTCATGGAAGAAAGCAATTGTTACTCTTAAACCTGATTCAAAAACTATTGAGTTCTTTGAAGGTATGGTATAATTCCGTATAATACGGACAGTATGGAAGTAATGCTTCCGCAAAAACGCATTATTAAGGAGTGAAAAAAATGGCTATTAAAACCTATAAGCCTACGACGCCTTCAAGACGTCAGATGACTGTAACAGATTATTCTGTTCTTTCAAAGGTTGAGCCGGAGAAAAGCCTTCTCGAACCTATGAAGAAAAAATCGGGAAGAAACAGCTACGGCAGAATAACAGTTCGTCACAGAGGTGGCGGAAACAGAAGAAAATATCGTGTAATCGATTTCAAGCGTGACAAGGACAACATGATTGCAACAGTTCTTACACTTGAATACGACCCGAACAGAAGTGCATTTATTGCCCTCGTTCAGTATGAGGACGGCGAAAAGAGATACATTCTTGCTCCAAACGGTCTTAAAGTCGGCGACAAGATTGAATCAGGTTCAGAAGCAGACATCAAGCCCGGAAACGCACTTGCTCTTGCTGATATTCCTGTTGGTACATTTATCCATGCTATCGAGCTTTATCCTGGAAAGGGCGCACAGCTTGTAAGAAGTGCCGGAAATCAGGCACAGCTTATGGGTAAAGAAGACAAGTATGCACTTGTAAGACTTCCATCAGGCGAGATGAGAAAAGTTCCGATTAATTGTAAGGCTTCTATCGGACAGGTTTCAAATATCGACCACGAGAATGTAAACTATGGTAAAGCAGGACGTGTAAGAAACATGGGCTGGAGACCAACTGTACGTGGTTCAGTAATGAACCCATGCGACCACCCACACGGCGGTGGTGAAGGTAAATCACCAGTCGGCAGACCAGGACCTGTTACACCATGGGGCAAACCTGCTCTTGGTTACAAGACACGTAAGAAGCACCACAGAACAGACAAGTTTATTGTAAAGCGTCGCAACGGTAAATAATCGAAAGGAGGAACTGAAAAATGAGCAGAAGCACTAAAAAAGGACCATACGTTCAGGAGGTTCTCCTTAAAAGAGTTATTGCCATGAATGAAGCAGGCGAAAAGAAAGTTCTTAAAACATGGAGTCGTTCGTCAACAATTTTTCCTGATTTCGTTGGTCACACATTCGCTGTTCATGACGGAAAAAAACACGTTCCTGTTTATGTAACAGAAGATATGGTAGGTCACAAGCTCGGCGAGTTTGCACCTACAAGAACCTATAAGGGTCACGCAGGTTCAAAGACATCTAACAACGGTAAGAAATAAGCGGAAGGAGGAGCTGTTAAGATGGAAGCAAGAGCTTATTTAAGAAATGCTCGCATATCACCAAGAAAGGTGCAGATTGTTCTTGACCTTATCAGAAACAAGCCGCTTGACATCGCACTGGCTACTTTGGAGCTTACTCCTAAGGCTGCAAGTCCTATCGTTTCAAAGCTTGTAAAGTCCGCTCAGGCAAATGCTGTAAACAATTTCAGCATGGACGGTGATAATCTTTATGTTTCAGAGTGTTTCGTAACACCTGGTACAATCATGAAGCGAATCATGCCAAGAGCTCAGGGCAGAGCATATAGAATTTTTAAGAGAACATCACACATTACAGTTGTTCTTAAAGAAAAAGAATAATCCCAAGGAGGTCTGATTATGGGACAGAAAGTTAATCCACACGGCTTACGTGTTGGCGTTATTAAGGATTGGGATTCACGCTGGTATGCTAATAAGGCAACTTTCGGCAATACTCTTGTTGAAGATTACAATATCCGTAACTTCATTAAAAAGAGTTTGTATGCAGCAGGTGTTCCCAGAATTGAAATTGAGCGTTTCAATGATAAAGTTAGAATCCACATTCACTGTGCAAAGCCCGGTATTGTTATCGGCAGACAGGGTGCAGAAATTGAAAAGCTCAGAGAAAAACTCGCAAAGATGATGAACATGAACAAAGACAGAGTTTATGTAAACATCGTTGAAGTAAAACAGCCTGACATGGATTCACAGCTCGTTGCAGAGAAGATTGCTCTCGACCTTGAAAACAGAGTATCTTTCAGACGTGCAATGAAACAGTCTATCGGCAGAACAATGCGTCTTGGCGCAAAAGGTATCAAAGTTAAGGTTTCAGGCAGACTTGCCGGAGCTGAAATTGCAAGAAGTGAAAGCTATCACGAAGGTACAATTCCGCTTCAGACAATCCGTGCAGATATTGATTACGGTTTTGCAGAGGCTGATACAACATATGGTAAACTTGGTGTAAAAGTCTGGATTTATAAAGGCGAAGTTCTCAAGGGTGATGCTGCAAAGGCTGCTGCTCAAAGAGAAAAGGCAGAAAAGAAGCCTGAACGTCAGAACCGTCGCAATGATGACAACAGACGTGATGGAAACAGACGTGACGGCAACAGACGTGGTGGAAGAAATTTCAACCGTGATGCTAAAAGAGAGGGAGGGAATCAGTAATGCTTCTTCCAAAGAGAGTTAAATACCGCAGAGTCCACAGAGGACGTCTTAAAGGTAAGGCATACAGAGGAAATAAAGTAACATATGGTGATTTCGGACTTCAGGCACTTGAACCATCTTGGATTACTTCCAATCAGATTGAGGCTGCCCGTATCGCTATGACACGTTACATCAAGAGAGGCGGTAAAGTCTGGATTAAGATTTTCCCTGACAAGCCAATCACAGAAAAACCGGCTGAAACCCGAATGGGTTCAGGTAAAGGCTCACCTGAATATTGGGTTGCAGTTGTAAAGCCCGGCAGAGTTCTTTTTGAAATCAAGGGTGTTCCGGAGGAAACCGCAAGAGAGGCTATGCGTCTTGCTATGCACAAGCTTCCTATTAAATGTAAGTTCGTTACTAAAGCAGAGCAGGAGGTTGAGCAGTAATGAAGGCATCAGAAATCAGAGAAATGTCAGTTGAAGAACTCAACGAGAAGCTCACAAGCCTTAAAGAAGAACTTTTTGCACTTCGTTTTCAGCACGCTGTAAATCAGCTTGAAAACACAGCTCGTCTTAAGGCTGTAAAGAAAGATATTGCCCGTGTAAAGACAATTCTGCGTGAAGCAGAGCTTGCACAGCAATAAGAAAGGGAGGATTTAGCTAATGTCTACTGAAAGAAACCTTAGAAAAACAAGAGTAGGTAAGGTTGTAAGCGATAAGATGGATAAAACCGTTGTAGTTGCTATCGTTGATAACGTTAAACACCCGCTTTACAAAAAAATCATCAAGCGTACCGTAAAACTCAAGGCTCATGATGAAAAGAATGAGTGCAGAATCGGTGACAGAGTTGAAGTTATGGAAACACGTCCGCTTTCAAAGGATAAGAGATGGCGTGTAACCAACATCATTGAAAAGGCTAAGTAATTTTTATAAAAGCTTTATGCTTGAAAGGAGGAACTCGCTGTGATACAGATGCAGACTTATTTAAAGGTCGCTGACAATACAGGAGCAAAAGAGCTTATGTGTATCAGAGTTCTGGGTGGTACTCGCCGCAGATATGCAAATATCGGTGACGTTGTAGTTGCTTCAGTTAAAAAAGCAACACCCGGAGGCGTTGTAAAGAAGGGCGACGTTGTAAAAGCAGTTATTGTTCGTTCAGCAAAGGGTCTCAGACGTGAGGACGGAACATATATCCGTTTCGATGAGAACGCTGCTGTTATTATTAAGGAAGATAAGAACCCGAAGGGTACACGTATTTTTGGTTCAGTTGCTAAGGAACTTCGTGAAAAGGAATATACAAAGATTCTTAGCCTTGCTCCAGAGGTTCTTTAATCGGAGGTGTCACATATATGAGTAAAGTTCACGTAAAAACCGGTGACACCGTTATCCTTCTCACAGGTAAGTACGAGGATAAGTACGACAAGAACGGTGAAAGAAAAACTGGTAAGGTTGTAGAAGTAAGTCCAAAAGAAGGCAAGGTTATCGTTGAAAATATCAACGTAATCACAAAGCACGTAAAGCCCAGAGCAATGGGTCAGCAGGGCGGTATCATCAGAACAGAAGCACCTGTTTATGCTTCAAAGGTTCAGCTTGTATGCCCTAAGTGCGGTAAGCCTACAAGAGTTGGTCATGTTTTTGAGGACGGAAAAAAACTCCGTTCATGCAAAAAATGCGGCAAATCTTTTGAATAATTAAAAGGAGAAACGACAATGGCAAGATTAAAAGATTTTTATGTTAGCGACGTTGCTCCCGCAATGATGAAAAAGTTTGGCTATAAGAGTGTTATGCAGATTCCTAAGCTTGAAAAAGTTGTAATCAATGTTGGTGCAGGCGAAGCTAAGGACAATGCAAAAGTTATTGATGCTATCATGACAGATATTGCAGCTATCACAGGTCAGAAACCTATTGTATGCCGTGCAAAGAAATCTGTTGCTAACTTTAAACTCCGTGAAGGTATGCCTATCGGTGTTAAAGTAACACTCAGAGGCGAAAAGATGTATGAGTTTGTTGACAAGCTCTTTAACGTTGCTTTTCCACGTGTTCGTGATTTCAGAGGTATCAGCGCAAATTCTTTTGATGGCAGAGGAAATTATTCAACAGGCATCAAGGAACAGCTCATCTTCCCTGAAATTGAATATGATAAGATTGACAAAGTAAGAGGTATGGATATAAACTTCATCACAACAGCTAACACAGACGAAGAAGGCAGAGAACTTCTCTCACTTCTCGGAGCTCCATTCATCAAGTAATCAGGGAGGAATTGAAATGGCTAAAAAAGCAATGATTAACAAGCAGCAGAGAACTCCCAAATATTCCACAAGAGCATATAACAGATGCAAAATCTGTGGCAGACCACACGCATATTTGAGAAAATTCGGCATCTGCCGTATCTGCTTCAGAGAACTTGCACACGACGGACAGATTCCCGGCGTAAAGAAGGCAAGCTGGTAAAATACAAAAAGGGGGTTATCTGAATGCAAATCACAGATACAATAGCTGATTTATTAACAAGAATCCGCAATGCGAATACTGCTAAGCACGCCACAGTTGACGTTCCCGCTTCAAATGTAAAGAAAGCTATAACACAGATTCTCGTTGATGAGGGTTATGTAAAGAGTTTTCAGGTTATTGAAGACGGCAAGCAGGGTGTTATAAGAATCACGCTTAAATACGGCGACAACAAGTCACCGGTTATCACAGGACTCAAACGAGTATCAAAACCAGGTCTGCGTATCTATTCAAGCTGTGCAGATATGCCGAAAGTAAGAAAGGGACTTGGTATTGCAATCGTTTCAACTTCAAAGGGAATCGTTACTGACAAAAAGGCAAGAGAGCTTAATGTTGGCGGCGAAGTTCTCGCATACATCTGGTAAGGAGGAACTTAATTATGTCAAGAATCGGCAGAATGCCCATAACAGTTCCGGCGGGTGTAGAAGTTAAAAACGACAACAACTGCATTACAGTTAAAGGACCTAAGGGCGAACTTACAAAGCAGTTCAGCACAGAACTCGGCATCGAGGTTGCTGAAGGTGTTATAACAGTAACAAGACCAAGTGATGACAAAAAACATCGTTCACTTCATGGTCTTACAAGAACTCTCATTGCAAATATGGTTGAGGGTGTAACAAACGGATATTCAAAAACACTTGAAATTGAGGGTGTTGGTTATCGTGCTGCTAAGTCAGGAAATAAGGTTAATCTTAATCTTGGCTTCTCACACCCTGTTGTATTTGAGGAAACAGACATCATCAAGCTTGATGTTCCTCAGCCAAACAGAATTATTGTAAGCGGTATTGATAAGCAGGCTGTAGGTCAGTTTGCAGCTGAAATCCGTGAAAAACGTCCACCTGAGCCTTATAAGGGCAAGGGCATCAGATATGCCGGCGAGCGCATTATCCGCAAGGAAGGTAAAGCCGGCAAGGGCAAGAAGTAATTAAAAGGAGCAGATTGCTATGATAAAGAAATTTGACAGCAACAAGGCAAGAATCAAGAGACATCAGAGAATCCGCAACAAGATTTCAGGTACTCCTGAGTGTCCTCGTCTTAACGTTTTCCGCTCATCTAAGCACATTTATGCTCAGATTATTGATGATGTAAACGGTGTTACTCTTGCTTCAGCATCAAGCATGGACAAGGGCTTTGAGGGCAACGGCGGAAATATCGAAGGCGCACGCAAAGTCGGCGAAATGATTGCTAAAAATGCTGCTGATAAGGGTATCAGTGCAGTTGTTTTCGACAGAGGCGGCTATCTCTATCACGGCAGAGTTAAAGAACTCGCTGAAGGCGCACGTGAAAACGGATTAAAGTTCTAAGAGGGAGGTAAAACAATGGCTAATATTGAAACACAGGCTTCTGAACTTCAGGAAAAAGTTGTTGCTATCAACAGAGTTTCCAAGACAGTTAAGGGTGGTAGAATCATGAAATTTTCTGCTCTTGTTGTTGTTGGTGACGGCAACGGCACTGTAGGATTTGGTCTTGGCAAGTCAGGTGAAGTTCCTGATGCTATCCGCAAGGGTATTGAAGACGCTAAGAAGAATCTTTGTAAAATTGCTCTCAAAGGAACTACTATTCCACATGAAATCGTAGGCGAATTTGGCGCAGGCAGAGTTCTTATGAAGCCTGCTGCACCCGGTACTGGTGTTATCGCCGGCGGTCCTGTTCGTGCAGTAATCGAAGTTGCAGGCATTAAGGACATCAGAACAAAGTCACTTCGTTCAAATAATCCATGCAACGTTGTAAGAGCTACAATAAACGGTCTTAAATCCTGCACTTCTGCAAAAGAAGTTGCTGAAAAGAGAGGAAAGTCCGTTAAGGAAATTTTAGGTTAAGGAGGCATTTTTGCAATGGCTAAGAATATCAAGCTCGTTAAAAGCCTCATTGGCTGTAAGAAAGACCAGATTGCTACAGCTTATGCACTCGGTCTTAAGAAAATCGGTGATGTGACAGTACAGCCCGATAATGCTCAGACACAGGGCAAAATCAATAAAATTTCACACCTCATCGAGGTTACAGAAGCATAAGCAAGGAGGTGCTAACCATGAAAATTCACGAATTAACTCCAGCAGCTGATTCAAACAAAGCTGTAAAGCGTGTTGGCAGAGGTCACGGCTCAGGTAATGGCAAGACAGCTGGTAAAGGTCACAAAGGACAGAATGCACGTTCAGGCGGTGGTGTAAGAATCGGTTTTGAGGGTGGTCAGATGCCTTTGGCAAGACGTATCCCAAAGAGAGGATTCAACAACATTTTCGCAACAAAGTATGCTATTGTTAATGTTTCAGACTTAAATAAATTCGAGAACGGTACAGTTGTAGATGCAGAGCTTCTCAAGGCTTCAGGTCTTATCAAGAAAGTATATGACGGTGTTAAGGTTCTCGGAAACGGAGAGATTACTGCTCAGCTTACAGTTAAGGCTGCAAAATTCTCCCAGAGTGCTGTTGAGAAGATTGAAAAGGCAGGCGGAAAGACTGAGGTGATGTAATGTGTTTCAGACGCTGAAACGTGCTTGGAGTGTTCCAGAAATCAGGAAAAAGCTTTTATACACATTACTCATGATTGTGATATTCAGATTTGGAAGTGCTGTTGCTGTTCCGTTTCTTGATACATCTGTTGTTTCAAGCTGGATGACTCAGAACGCAACAAACGGCAATTTCCTTGAATATCTGAACACCATTACTGGTGGCGCACTTTCGCAGGCAACATTATTCTCACTTTCAATCACACCATATATCAATGCTTCTATCATCATGCAGCTGCTGACATATGCGCTTCCTCCACTCGAAAGAATGAGAGATGAGGGAGAAGAAGGCAGAAAACGAATTAACAAGATTACAACCGCAGTTGCTCTTGCATTGTCAGTATTCATGGGATTTGCTTATTATCTCACTCTCAAAAGAATGTCTGCAACGGGAGACGACGGTGCTATCCATTACGCTGTAAAATATACGCAGGGCTGGGAAATGTATTTCAGTGCTGTTGTTATAATTGCCTGTTTTGTTGCAGGTGCTTCATTTGTAGTATGGATGGGCAACAGAATCAGTGATAAAGGTATCGGAAACGGAGTTTCAATGATACTCTTTGCAGGTATTGCGGCAAGATTCCCTGTTGATGCAGGTATGCTTGTAAGACTTGTAACTGATGACCCTGCAAAATATCTTTTTGTTGCACTCGGTTATTTATTATTTATAATCTTTGAATTTGCTTTCATCGTTTTCATGAACGAATCAGAAAGACGTATTCCAATTCAGTATGCAAAGCGTGTGGTTGGAAGAAAACAATATGGTGGACAAAAAACACATATTCCGATAAAGGTAATGATGAGTGGTGTTATGCCTATCATCTTCGCAATGTCATTTATGTCACTTCCGCAGACAATTCAGTTGTTTGCAGGTGAGCCGACACAGACAACCGGTTTCTACTATCATTTCTGTAAATTTTTCTCAACAAGAAGCTGGTCATATGCAATCCTTTATTTTATCCTTATAATCGCATTTAACTATTTCTATGTTTCAATACAGTACAATCCTATTGAAATTGCAAACAATCTTCGTCAGGGCAACGGCGGTATTCCGGGTATAAGACCAGGAAAACCAACTTCTGATTATATTCAGAGAGTTCTTTCAAAAATTGCACTTGTCGGAGCAATATTCCTCGGATTTATTGCAATTATCCCGATTTTCCTCGGAATGATTGATGATAATCTCCGTTCGCTTTCGATGGGCGGTACAACAATTCTTATCGCTGTAAGCGTTGCTCTTGAGACAACACGTACACTGGAATCACAGCTTATGATGAGACACCACAAGGGATTCTTGTCATAAGTGGAAATAAGGAGGAAAAAACATTGAATCTTATCTTTTTAGGCGCACCCGGTGCGGGTAAAGGAACACAGGCAGAAGTTGTTTCTGATGCTCTGAACATTCCACAGATTTCTACAGGTAATATTCTCCGTGAGGCTGCTAAGAACGGCACAGAGTATGGACTCAAGGCAAAAGCTGCTATGGATGCAGGTGCGCTTGTTTCCGACGACATCGTTATTGGTATTCTCAAAGAGAGAATCGCAGAGGACGACTGCAAGGGCGGTTTCATTCTTGACGGCTTCCCGAGAACAGTTCCTCAGGCAGAAGCACTTGATGCAATGGGCATTAAAATCGATAAAGTAATCGAAATAAACGTAGCAGACGAAACAATCAAGCAGAGAGTTTCAGGCAGACGTGTATGTCAGGGCTGTGGTGCTTCATATCATATTGAATATAAGCCTTCAAAGGTTGAGGGCATTTGTGACAAATGCGGAGACAAGACTGTAATCCGTAAGGACGACCAGCCGGAAGTTGTTCTCGACCGTCTCGCAACATATCACGAAAAAACAGCTCCTCTCAAAGACTACTATTCAGCACAGGGTAAACTTGTTACTGTAGAAGGTCAGGAAGAAGTTGCTGACACTTCAAAACTCACTCTTTCAGCTGTAGGAGTTGAATAATGAGTATAACCATTAAATCTCAGTCCGAATTAGCCATAATGCGTGAGGCAGGCAGAATAACCTGCGGCGCAATATGGTATGCGGGCGAACAATTAAAGCCGGGTATGTCAACACTTGATGTTGATAAGCTTGTCGGAGAATATTATGCAAGACATGGCTGTAAATCCTGCTTTAAAGGACTCTATGGATTCCCTGCAAATGCTTGTATATCAGTTAATGAGGAAGTAATTCACGGAATCCCGAAAGCAAACCGCAGGTTAAAGGAAGGCGATATAGTAAGTATCGACACCGGAGCATCGTACAAGGGCTTCAATGGCGACAGCTGCTGGACTTTTCCTGTTGGCAAGATTTCTGATGAAGCAAAAGCATTGCTTGATGTTACAGAAAAAAGCCTTTATGAAGGCATAGCTCAGGCTATAGTAGGTGCAAGAATCGGAGATATTTCTCATGCTGTAGAGGAATATTGTGCTTCACGAGGCTACGGAATCGTAAGAAATTACTGCGGCCACGGCATAGGCAGAGAGGTACATGAATCACCTGAAATACCGAACTGGGGACGAACAGGTCACGGCGCAAGGCTTGTTTCAGGCATGACAATATGCATCGAGCCAATGATAAATCAGAAGGGCGATGATGTAAGAACTCTCAAAGACGGCTGGACCGTGGTTACGAAAAATGGTTCACTGTCAGCTCATTTTGAGCATACAATCGCAATAACTCCTGACGGTCCCGTTATTTTGACCAAACCTTGACGGAGGAAATATTGTGAAGCTTAATATAGGTTCTGTTGTAATGGCAAATGCAGGCAGAGACAACGGCGGATATTTCGTTGTTGTAAATCTTGATGAAAACTATTGCTTTATTGCAGACGGAAAGAGCAGAAAAATTTCTTCTCCGAAACGAAAGAATATAAAGCATATATGCCATACAAACAGTGTGATTGATATAAACGGTATAACTGATAAAAAGCTCAGAATGCTCCTTAGTTACATTAAGGCAGACGAGAGCAACAAGGAGGTTATTTGATTGTCCAAAGAAGATGTAATCGAGGTTGAGGGCGTTGTTACAGATGCTCTCCCCAATGCAATGTTTAAGGTTCAGCTTGAAAACGGTCATGAAGTTCTTGCACACGTTTCGGGCAAACTCAGAATGAATTATATCAGAATTGTGCCAGGCGATAAGGTGAAACTTGAAATGTCACCATATGACCTTTCAAAAGGTCGCATCACCTGGCGAGTTAAGTAAGATAAAGGAGGTATTCTTTAAATGAAAGTCAGACCTTCAGTAAAACCTATTTGCGAAAAATGCAAGGTTATTAAACGTAAGGGCAGAATAATGGTAATCTGCGAAAATCCTAAGCACAAACAGCGTCAGGGCTAATCCTGAACATATTCAATGGAGGTATTTTTATGGCAAGAATAGCCGGTGTTGACCTTCCAAAGAATAAGAGAATCGAAATCGGTCTCACTTATATCTACGGAATCGGTCGTCAGACTGCAACAGATATTCTCAATAATACAGGTGTAAATCCTGATGTAAGAGTCAAGGATTTGGCTGAGGAAGATTTAGCTAAACTTCGTGACTATATTGATGAAAATTATACTGTTGAGGGTGACCTTCGTCGTGAAGTTGCTCTTAACATCAAGAGACTTGTTGAAATTGGCTGCTACAGAGGTGTTCGTCACAGAAAGGGTCTTCCCGTAAGAGGACAGAGAACAAAGACAAACGCAAGAACTCGCAAAGGTCCTGTAAAGACAATCGCAAACAAGAAGAAGTAAGGAGGTTATGAGCTTTGGCACAGCAGAAAGGTAAAAAAGTTACTACAGTCAGAAGACGTAGAGAGCGTAAGAACATCGAAAGTGGCGCAGTTCATATTCAGTCCACTTTCAATAACACAATCGTTACAATTACAGATACTCAGGGCAATGCTATTTCATGGGCAAGTGCTGGTGAACTTGGATTCAGAGGTTCAAAGAAATCCACTCCTTTTGCTGCACAGACAGCGGCAGAGACAGCAGCAAAGGCTGCTATGGAGCATGGTCTTAAGTTCGTTGAAGTTTATGTAAAAGGACCGGGCGCAGGTCGTGAAGCTGCTATCAGAGCGCTTCAGACTGTTGGTCTTGAAGTAAGAATGATTAAGGACGTTACTCCTATTCCACACAACGGATGCCGTCCTCCAAAAAGAAGACGTGTCTAATCAAATCGGAGGTGTTTTAAATGGCATTACAGAAAGAACCTATTCTTAAAAAGTGCAGAACTTTAGGCATCAGCCCTGCTGTTATGGGCGTTTCAAAAAAGGAGTCAATCCGTTTCAAGAACGCAAATAACAGAAAGAAAGTTTCTGAATATGGACTTCAGCTTAAAGAAAAGCAGAAGCTTAAGTTTATTTATGGCGTACTTGAAAAGCCTTTCCGTCATTATTTTGAAATTGCTTCAAAAATGGAAGGCAAGGCTGGTGACAATCTTATCACTTGTCTCGAATCAAGACTCGACAGCGTTGTTTACAGAATGGGTCTTGCTCTTACAAGACGTGAGGCAAGACAGCTTGTTGTACACAGCCACTACACTGTAAACGGAAAGAAAGTAAATATTCCGTCTTACAGAGTTAAGGTCGGAGATGTTATTGCTCTCAAGGAAAAGGACAGAACATCAGATAAATTCAAGGATACAGTTGAGCAGACAAAGGGCAGAATTGTTCCTACATGGCTTGATGCTAAGAAAGATGATTTCTCAGCAACAGTTACTCGTCTTCCATCAGCTGAGGATATTGATTACGAGGTTGCTACACACCTCATCGTTGAGCTTTATTCTAAGTAATCTTCTGATTACTAAGATTGAACTCGTAAACACTTATTGCGAAACAGGAGGGTTTTTATGCTGGAAAAAATCAACAAGCCGGATATCGACATTGTCGAGCTTAAAAGTGACGGCAAATACGGCAAATTCGTTTTAGCACCGCTTGAGCGTGGATATGGTATAACTCTTGGAAACAGCCTCAGACGTGTGCTGCTCTCCTCACTTCCGGGTGTAGCTGTTACATCTGTAAAGCTTTCGGGCAAAGATGGTACAGTTCACCATGAGTTGTCAACAATTCCGGGCGTAAAGGAAGATGTTACAGAGATAATCCTCAGTATCAAGGGTCTTACCGCAAAGCTTTACGGTGAAGGACCTAAGACTGTTTATGTTGAGGCAGAGGGTGAATGTGAAATTACAGCCGGTGACATAAAAAATGATTCAGAAGTTGACATTCTTGACCCGGGTATGCACATTGCAACCCTTAGCAAAGATGCCAAACTTTACATGGAAATCACCATTGACAAGGGCAGAGGTTATGTTTCGGCTGAAAGAAACAAGAAACAGATTAATATGCCTGTTGATGTTATCGCTGTAGACAGCATTTATACACCAGTTTTAAAGGTTAATTATACTGTAGAAGATACTCGTCTCGGACAGGTTACAGACTATGACAAGCTCACTATGGAGGTATGGACCGACGGTACAATATCTGCAAAGGAAGCTTTGTCTCAGGCTGCAAATCTTCTTAATGAACATCTCAAACTCTTTATTGACCTTTCAGAAGAAGCTGGTCTTGCTGAAATTCTTGTTGAAAAGGACGAAAAGGGCAAAGAAAAACTTCTTGAAACAACAATAGAGGACCTTGACCTTTCAGTGCGTTCATTCAACTGTCTTAAACGTGCTGGAATTAATACAGTAGATGACCTCATCAACAAGTCTGAGGAAGAAATGATGAAGGTTAGAAACCTTGGAAAGAAATCCTTCGATGAGGTTAAGGAGAAGCTTCAGTCACTGGGCTTTGACCTCTCCTCTGAGGAAGAATAATACTATATCACACTTAAAGAAAAGGAGTGAATTACATGCCGGGTACAAGAAAGCTGGGAAGAACATCTGACCACAGAAAAGCAATGCTCAGAGGCATGGTAACTTTCCTTCTTGAAAATGGTAAAATTGAAACTACCGTTACAAGAGCAAAGGAAGTTCGTGCAGTTGCAGAAAAGATGATTACTATCGGTAAAAATAATAACCTGCATTCAAAGCGTCAGGTAATGGCTTATGTAACAAAAGAAGATGTTGCTAAAAAGCTTTTTGATGAGATTGCTCCCAAGTATGCAGACAGAAACGGTGGTTATACACAGATTATCAAAATCGGACCTCGCCGTGGCGACGCTGCTGAAATGGCTATCATTAAACTTGCTGACTAATCAGTAAATATAAATCCGTTCTCGCAGTGGGAACGGATTTTTTGTAAAAGAAAGGATATTTCTATTATGAAGAAAAAAATATTTGTAATTTTATCATCTGCTTTATATACAGCATTATCAGCTTGTTTTTTTGCTATGAATACATTTGCGGAAGATGCAGGAAGTAATCAGGCGGTAGGTGGAAATGGTTTTCTGACTTTTGTTCTTCCTCTCCTGCTTATGTTCGTACTTCTTTATTTCATGGCTATAAGACCGCAGAAAAAGCAGGAACAGGAAGCAAAGACTATGCAGGAAAGTCTGCAAATCGGAGATGAAATTGTAACAAATGGCGGAATTGTCGGTATGATTGTGCGTATTGGCGATGATAATGTTGTAATCGAAACAGGCGGAGACAGAAACAAGCTCAGAATAAAGAAATGGGCTATAACTGAAAATGTTACGGCAAATGAACGTGCTAAACAGGAACAGGCTAAAAATAAAACTCCTATTAAAACATCAGCAGTTTCAGAAGATGAAAACAGCAGTAAAAAGAAAAAATCCAAAAATTCAACAGAGGAATAATAAAACAAGCCTCCGCATAGAATTTACTAATTCTGTTTTGCGGAGGTTTTTTCATGCGTCGCTATCGCCATAGCTTATGGACAAACACACTGTTCAGCTTTGCAGTGCCTGTTTTAATCGGGGTTTTATGTATGATTATCTGCGGTGTGATTTTTTCTGCACTCACATTTTTCATCTTTAAAAGTATGGTTTTCTTAAAGGTATCTACAGTTGTATCACTTACTGCCGGAGGAGTTATAAGCGGTAGAATATGCGGAAAATACCGCCGTCATCGTGGGCTGATTGACGGAACTTTGTGCGGAGTTTTTTTATATGTACTTATTTTTTCTGTAGGTTTTGCTTTCGGAGAAACAACGGATATAAAAAAATTGCTCCTGCTTATTGTTTCAGGAGCAATTGGTGGTGTTATAGGTGTAAATTCGGAACGTCCGAGAAATCTTATGTAGATTAATAGTTGCCTGATGTATCTTCCATGAGAATGAATTTTATATCATAGGTTGATGTTTTTCCGTTTTCATAAACATGAACACATTTTGCAGGAACTTCATCTCCTGCTCCGTATGATGAGGATATAGCTTCATAAAGTTCAGAGTAACAGCTTACGGGAATATCGTCTATTTCAGTTATAAAGTCGCCTGCTTTAAGCTTTGTATTGGCAATGTCGCAGTCTTCTGAAATACTGTCTATATATACGCCTTTGAAACCTTCGGGAAGTTCAAATCCGAGCTTATCTTCAATAGAAGTTATTCCGGCTTCACTGTCCATGCCTATAAGAGTTATGCCGATTCTGAAACGTCCTCCTATGAAGCCTTTGCTTATAAGTTCTTCAATAATTGGCTTTGCTTCATTGATTGTTATTGCAAATCCAAGTCCTTCATATAGAGTGCTTGCATATTTTGAAGATGTGATACCAATAACCTGACCATACATATTAACCAATGCACCGCCTGAATTTCCCGGACTTATATCTGCATTTGTCTGTATGCAGTTCATTTCAAATCCTGTTGAGTCGCTTTTTATTTTTCGGTTTACTGCTGAAACGATACCGTCTGTAACTGTATTTGAAAGACCTGCCGGATTTCCTACAGCAATAACCTGTTCGCCGACTAATACTTCATCTGAATTTCCAAGAACAGCAGGGGACAAATTTGAGGCATTTATTTTAAGTACGGCAATATCTGTTTTTGAGTCTCTGCCGACTATTTTGGCTGAATAGATGTTTTCATCAGCGGTATAGACATCATGAAAACCGTTTGCGCTTAATACGTGGGCATTTGTTACAATATATCCCTCTTGATTGAGTATAACGCCTGAACCTGTTCCAAGCAGTTTTTTGTGAAATGCATCGGAATATGTATATATTTCCACAATTGAATCACGGACATATGAAGCTGCGCCCTCTGTAGTGTATCTGCCGTTTTCGTCTTTGAAATTATCCAAATCATTTGCACCCTCCGGCTTTGAACTCTGATAGATAATTATGTTCTGGTTTTTGCCTATATCAGCCAGAGTTTTTTCACTTTTCATTATATCAGAAACAATGCCGTAAATACTTAAAGAAATAGTAATCAGAATAAGCAGGAAAAACAGAATAATTATTGTGCGTTCACGGCGGATATGCTGTTTTCTGATTCTTGCTTCTTCTTCTGCAAAAAGGTCTGTCGGTTTTATCTGGATATAGTTCTGAAATCCTATAGGCTCATACATGAAAGCATCATATTGAGGTTTTATAACTTTATTTTCAGTTTCTTCATGAATAATTTTTTCTGATTCCTCCGATATACTATTTTCAGCCGACGCATCTTCTGTATTTTCTGTTACAGTATTTTCTTCAGCTGGTTGTGTGTTCTCTGTTTCTTTGTATTCTTCTTTGTCCATGTTCACTGCTCCTTTTTGTCTTTGTTTACAAGACGTGGATTTTCTGGAATCTGAATCTGAAATTCAGTATATTCACCATAAACACTCTTTACAACGATATGACCGTTATGAAGGTGTACTATTTTTCTTGATATTGACAAGCCAAGTCCAAGACCTGTTTTGTCTTTTCCCCTTGATGAGTCTGTTTTGTAGAATCGGTTGAATACCTGCTGTATTTCAGAGTCTTTAAGTCCTTCGCCTGTATTTCTTATACCGATTATACATATATCATCTTTTTTATCAAATGAAAATGACAATGTACCGCCCTTATTTACAAATTTTACAGCGTTTTCAACAAGATTATAAATAACCTGTTGCATAAGGTCGGGGTCGGCAATTGCAGTAAGACGACTGCTGTCAAGTTCTTCAACCTCAAGCTGTTTATCCTCAATTCTCTTTTCAAACATGAGTACAACTTTTATAACAAGGTCTGTCAGATTTGTTTCCACAAAATTCGGTGACATTGTACCCGATTCAAACTTGCTCATATTGAGCATAGATGTTATTAGTATTCTTAAGCGGTGTATTTCCTGCGATACAAGAATAAGATATTCCTGCTGATGATTTTTTTTGATAGTGCCGTCAAGAATACCATCAACAAATCCACCGATTGTTGTTATAGGTGTGCGGAGTTCATGAGATACATTTGCAATAAATGTACTGCTTATTTCTTCTGATTTCTCTACATTTGATGCAAGTGCGTTCACACGTTCGGAAATATGTATAAGATTTGGTGATAAATCGGTAAAAATTTTTTCGGAAAAATTGCCTTTTGAGTAATTTTCAATTATTCTTGTAAAGTCTTTTTCAAATGTGATATATTTTATTATTTTTCTTTTAATCAGAAAATACGCCATTGCCATTGTGACAGTTTCAATCAGTATATATATAAGCATGAGTTTTATTGTGAAACTGTCAATACTGTCTGTTCCGCCGTATACAACAACATACAAAGGATTTCTTGAATCAGGGTGTATTTTGGTACCGAAAATCATATATGGCGCATTTTGCGAAATTGAAGATGATGACAATTCAAGAACTTCTTCAGGCAGTTTATTTTCAATTTTCAGCATCAGACTTTCATCAAGTTTTCTGATGTTGTCATTATTCGAATTAACTGGCTTGCTGTAATATTCATATGTATATATTTCAACATCATGATTATTCATTATTTTCTGTCGGAGATTATCGGAGTATTCAGTAAAATCGCCGTTACAGTTATCAGAAATACACTCTGCATAAAGCCTGCCGATATTACGAAGGTCATTAAGTTCTGCATTTTTATAAAGTCTGGAAATTATGCTTATAATAATAATTCCTGATATTGAAGTAAGAAGCAGAACTATAATCATTATATAGCGGAAAAGTCTGTAATAATGACTGTCTTTAATGTTCAAGAAAATCAACCTCCTGAATAAAACAGGGGACAAGATAAAAGTCCCCTTGATTAATTATTCTTCTTCCTCTGCTTCAAATTTATATCCGACACCCCATACAGTTTTAAGAGTCCATTTTTCAGAAACGTTCTCCAGCTTTTCACGGAGTCTTTTTATATGAACATCAATAGTTCTTGAATCGCCGTAATATTCAAATCCCCATACTTCGTCAAGAAGCTGGTCACGGGTGTAAACTCTGTTCGGATTAGATGCAAGATAATAGAGAAGTTCAAGTTCTTTTGGCGGAGTATCAATATTTTTTCCGTTTACTTTGAGTTCATAGCGTGTCATATTTACAGAAAGCTTGTCATAGCGGACTTCTTTTACTTCGGGTTCAACATTGATATTGCCGACACGTCTTGTAACGGCGTTTATACGTGCAATAACTTCTTTAGCGTCAAAAGGCTTGACAATATAATCATCTGCACCAAGTTCAAGACCGATAACCTTGTCAATAGTTTCACCTTTAGCTGTAATCATAATTATAGGTACATTTGATTTTTTACGAATTTCCCTGCAAACCTGCCAGCCGTCTATACTAGGGAGCATAATATCAAGCAGAACCATATCTGGTTTAAGAGCATTGAATTTTACAACAGCTTCTTCTCCGTCGTGGGAGAGAATAACGCTATAGCCGTCTTTTTCAAGATAGAGCCTTAACAGGTCACATATATTTTTATCATCATCAACAATTAAAACTTTCAGACTTTTTTCATTTGCCATATTACAACC
>CAMWKY010000003.1 GCA_947174965.1 uncultured Ruminococcus sp.
GATATACACACAATACATTATATCACATTATTTTATAATTTGCTATAGCTTTTTCACATTTTTCCAAAATTTCATATTTTTTACTAAAATCATCAATAATAATCCACCTGATACGTTCATTTTTTCTAAACCATGTGAGTTGTCTTTTGGCATAATGTCTTGTTTCCTGCTTGATTTTGTCAATACAGTCATCAAGAGACATAGTATTTTCAAAATATGGTATCAGTTCTTTGTAACCGATAGCATTTGAAGCGGTTGCCATAAATCCGCTTGTATAAAGTTCCCTTGCTTCATCAATAAGACCGTTTTCAACCATTTCATCAACACGCTTGTTTATTCTGTCATAAAGCATTGAACGGTCAGCAGTGTTCAGTCCAATTATAAGAGAATTATATGGACTTTTTTCAAGTTTGCTTTCTGCTTTCAGTTCACTGAATTTACGTCCTGTTATGTGCATCACTTCCAATGCACGAATAACACGCACAAGATTATTTTCATGAATTGATTCAGCAGAAACAGGGTCGGCATTTACAAGCTTTTCGTAAAGTGCGTGATTGCCGTTTATCCTTGCAAACTCGTAAAGTGATTCACGGAAATCAATATCACTTCCAGCCTCTGAAAATTTCACGTTGTCAATCAGTGAGTCAATATATAGTCCTGTACCGCCGACAATTATTGGCAGTTTACCTCTTTCAAGGATTTCCTGTATTTTTTTATTTGCAAGTTCAACATAGTCTGCAACACTGAATACAGAATCTCTTTCAAGAAAATCAATGAGATGATGCGGTATTCCCTGCATTTCCTCTTCTGTAGGCTTTGCGGACGCTATGTCAAGACCTTTGTAAATCTGCATTGAATCAGCAGAAACAACCTCACCGTTATATTTCTTTGCAAGCTCAACACCGAGCCATGTTTTACCTGATGCTGTAGCACCGCATACAGCAAGTACAAAAGGCTTGTCATTCATATTAAAAATCACTCCTTATGTGCGTTTGAATTGGTGGTCAATATTTGATTTTGTCATGGTAAACATAACAGGTCTGCCATGTGGACAATGACGTATATTTTCATTGTTGTAAACCTGTTCAGCAAGTGCTTTCAGCTGTTCGGGGGCATTTTTGTCATTTGCTTTTATTGCCGACTTGCAAGCCATTGTGTGAAGCATATCATCAAGAAGTGCCGACTGCGGATTCTGCTTATACAGTTTAAGATTTTCAATAACTTCATATACTATTGCTTCAATATCAGTATCCATAATAAAAGTCGGAACGGCTGTCACAATAATACATGGGCGTTCAGAAAAATCAAACTCAAAGCCTAAATCCAGAAGCAGTTCTGTATTATTTTCAATAACATCTGTTTCATCAGAAGTCAACAGCATTTTTATTCCCACAAGCATTTTCTGACTGTACTGACGGCAATTTCTGCTTTTCAGCTTTTCAAAGATAATACGTTCATGGGCAGCGTGTTTGTCAATAATAAGCATTGTGCCGTCACATTCTGCAATTATATACAGTCCGAAAACTTCGCCTACTATTCGTATATCAGGCTTTTTCTCATCAGTCGTCTTTATTGTTTCGGACGGAATTTCAACAGGTTTATCAGGTTTTTCAAATGATTCAGCTTTTATATATTTAAAATCCTCTTGTACAGATTCGGGAACTGTTTCAGGCTCTTTCTCAACTTCATAGGACTGAATTTCAACAGTTTTTTCCTCCTCAACAATTTCAGGAGTAACAGGCTCTTTTTTCTCTGTAATTTCCTCTTTCTCTTTCAGTTCCTCAACAGGAGTGAACATGATTTCCTGCTGAATAAATTCATCTTTTTCAGGTGCGGGCTTAATCCAGTCATTTTTTTGTGGCAATTCAAATTCATAGATAAGACCGTTATTCATAAGGGCATTTTTTACAGCAAAGAAAACAGCATCTGATACTTTTTTTTCATCTGCAAAACGGACTTCCGCTTTGGAGGGGTGTATATTAACGTCCATGTCATGCGGTGATATGTATACAGACAGTACGCAGGCAGGAAATTTTCCTGTCATGATGATGTTTGTATAGGCATTTTCAAGTGCAGAGGAGCATATTTTGGAACGGATATATCTGTCATTTACAAAAAAAGTCTGAAATGACCTGTTATTTTTTGCGTATAATGGTTTTACAGTCATTCCGCTTATGGTGATGCCATTGTATTCATATTCAACAGGTATCAGGTCACGGGCAAAATCTTTTCCGTATACTGCACATATGCAGGAATACAGTGAACCATCTGAAACTGTATTGAACTCAATTCTATTGTCACGGATAAACTTAAATGAAATATCAGGATTTGAAAGTGCGATTTTCTGCATTATATTACTTACTGCATTCGCTTCTGTAACGTCTTTTTTCAGAAATTTTGCCCTTGCAGGAACATTATAGAATAAATCACGGATAATTATAGTTGTGCCGTCGGGACAACCGCTTTTTTCGTGGAGTAGTTCATCACTTCCCGATATAGAATAATGTGTTCCGTAGTCATCATTTTTCAGCTTGCTTAATACTTCTACTTTTGCAACAGCTGAAACAGATGCAAGTGCCTCACCACGAAAGCCAAGAGTATTTATATTATCAAGGTCGTCTCTGGTTAAAATCTTGCTTGTTGCGTGACGGAGAAAAGCTGTCGGAACATCTTCAAATGACATTCCACAGCCGTCATCTGTAACACGCATATATGAAATACCGCCGTTTTTTATTTCAACAGTTATATATTTTGCTCCTGAATCTATTGAATTTTCAACAAGTTCTTTTATAACAGATGCGGGACGTTCTATAACTTCACCTGCCGCAATAAGTTCGGATATTTCCCTGCTCAAAATATTAATTGAAGGCATATTTCGTCTCCTTACTTCATTTTTACATATTTCATCATCAATTCACGTGAGCTTCTTCCTATAATACCATTAATCAGAATATTAAAATCTATTTTATCTATTTCAATATTAGTCTCATTATACTGCTCAGGGTTTCTGTTAACAGTCACTTTTACAATACCATTTTCCAAAAAAATCGCAGTATATCTGCAATATCCTGTCCAGCTCCTGTGTATATACAAAGTATCATCTTCAAAATAAATAAACCATTTATCTTCCATTTGTTTTGGACGAAATCCCTCACGAATAAGGTTCATGTCCGTTTCATTCAGATTCATTTCAAGAGTAAACTTCGCCGTTTCAGCAGGCATTTCCTTGACAATTTTCCAGTCAGATTTTTTTACCATAAATTATACCTCAATTCAGCATTGCCGTCATATCTTTCAGAAGTTCACGACATTCGCTGTCTGTTAATTCGTCGATATTTGTTCTTTCAAGCATTTCAATTGCTGATTCTCTGTTGATACTTGCAAAGCTTATCTGCGCATTATGTTTTTTTGCAACAGTTTTTTCAGTTTCATGTGTTTTTTCCATTTCCTCAAGAAGTTCTTTTGCCCTATTCACAACTTTTGACGGAAGTCCAGCCAGTTTTGCAACGTCCACACCATAGCTTTCATCAACTCCGCCCCTGACAATTTTACGCAGAAATCTTATTGTACCACCATGCTTGTTTACTGCTATGCTGTAATTCTTTACTCCGTCAAGTTCGTTTTCAAGCCCGATAAGTTCATGATAGTGAGTAGCAAAAAGTGTTTTACAGCCTAATTTCCTGCTTTCGCATATGTATTCCGCAACAGCTCGTGCAATGCTTATTCCGTCAAAAGTTGATGTACCACGTCCAACTTCATCAAGAATAACAAGACTGTCATTTGTGGCATTTTTGAGAATATCCGAAACTTCACTCATTTCAACCATAAATGTTGACTGTCCTGCTGTTAAATCGTCTGACGCACCGACACGGGTGAAAATCTTGTCAACAACTGAAATTTTAGCAGATTCAGCAGGTACAAAACAGCCCATTTGTGCCATGAGTACAATAAGCGCAGTCTGTCGCATATATGTTGATTTGCCTGACATATTAGGACCGGTTATTATTGACATTCTGTTTGCTTTTGTATCAAGATAAACATCATTCGGCACAAATATTTCATCTTTAAGCATTACCTCAACAACAGGGTGTCTGCCGTTTTTTATGTCAATAACACCGTCAATTGAAATATCGGGCTTTATATATTGATTACGCAGTGAAACTTCTGCAAATGAGCATAATACATCAACAGATGCTATAGCAGATGCAGTTTTCTGAACTTCTGCAAGCTTTGTCGCAATAAAATCACGTACTTCCGCAAAGATGTCCGCTTCTAATGCCAATGCCTTATCTTTTGCACCTAAAATTGAATTTTCTGCATTTTTAAGTTCCTCTGTAATAAAACGTTCAGCATTTGCAAGAGTTTGCTTGCGAATCCATTCATCAGGTATCAAGTCATAATATGAGCGTGTAACTTCCAGATAATAGCCGAAAACCTTGTTATATCCTATTTTGAGATTTTTTATGCCTGTTGCTTCTTTTTCACGCTGTTCAATGTTGTCAATAATTTCTTTTCCGTGATTCATAATATGGCGGAGGTTGTCAAGTTCTTTGTTGAAACCGTCTTTAATTATACCACCGTCTTTTAAAATTACAGGCGGTTCGTCTACAACAGCATTTTCAACAAGTCTTACAATTTCATTAAGTTCTGAAATATCATTGTTGTATCTTGTCAGAAGTTTTGAATCGGCAAATTTTGCAAGTTCATTTTTCAGCATAGGAAGTTGCAGAGCTGTTGCAGAAAGTGCTTTTACATCTCGTGGATTTGCCGATTTATACATGACTTTTGTCATAAGTCTTTCAAGGTCGTATGTGCAGTCAAGCAAATCATCAATATCTGATAATACTACACTTTTTCTATAGAGTGATTCAACAGCATCAAGTCTTTCAATTATCTTTGCAGGACTTTTCAAAGGCTGTTCAATCCAGTTTTTAAGCAGACGTTTACCCATTGAAGTACGTGTGGAATCAAGTACCCATAAAAGCGAACCTTTTTTATCTTTATTTCTGATTGTTTCAGTAAGTTCAAGATTTCGTCTTGCATTTATATCAAGTCCCATAAATGATTCACAATTAAGCAGATTTATAGAAGTAAATCTTGATACAGACGTTTTCTGCGTATCACGGATATAATCAAAAAGTCCGCATACTGCTGAACAGTCCGAGCCTGTTTCGGATATTCCAAGTTCAGCTACAGATTTTACACCAAAAACTTCCTCAATATAACTTCTTAAATTTACATCAAAACACGCATTATCACGCAGAGTAACCGCACAGTTCAATCTCATCTTCACAAAGTCTGTCACTGATTTCAGTGACAGAAAACTTTCAGTAAAGATAATTTCAGCAGGCTGACAGCGTGAGAGTTCATTTATAACGCCTGTTTCAAGGTCTTTGCCGTGAAATACACTCAAATCCGCATCACCTGTTGAAATATCAGCAGATGCAATACCGCAGTTTTTTTCATGCTCATTATAGAAAATACTGCAAATATAGTTGTTTCTGCCGTCATCAAGCATACTTGATTCCGTAAGAGTTCCGGGAGTTACAACACGTATAACATCACGCACAACAATACCTTTTGATTCAGATGGGTCTGTAAGCTGTTCACATACGGCAACTTTATAACCCTGTTCAATCAGCTTTTTGATATAGACATCGCAGGCATGATAAGGCACTCCGCACATTGGCGCACGTTCAGAAAGTCCGCAGTCTTTGCCCGTGAGAGTGAGTTCAATTGCCTTTGATGCAGTTATTGCATCATCAAAAAACATCTCATAGAAATCACCCACACGGAAAAACAATATACATTCTTTGTATTTTTCTTTTATATCAAGATATTGCTGCATCATGGGTGAAAGTTTATTTCTGTCAATTTCCATGAAAATTCTCCTTTCTTTTTCTGAAAATTATAATCAGCCGCAGCCACCGCAAGTTGCACAGCTTCCCGAACAGCCTGTTGACGGCTGACAAGTATCAGGGTCTTCACCGTTTGCGCACATTGTGATAATCTGATTCATGTTGTTTACAAGTGATTCCAGTGAATTTTGTGCGGCAGTGAAAACAATCATGTTTTTGTTGGACATAATCTGCTTGTAATTTGACTTGATACCCTCGTCAAGTTCTTTAATGCGGTCAGTGTCCTTGTCGTCTTTTGCAAGTTCTTCATTGAGTTGTAAGCGCATATTTTCAAAGCCGTTGATAAGTGCCTGAAGTACAGTATCATTGTCATTTGCCTGTTTAGCAAGCATATAAGCTGTGTATCTGTCATCAGTCTGTAAAGCTTTGCCGAGTTCTCTTGTCATTTCAATAATATCCATTTTTAATTTCTCCTTTAGTTAAAATTTATTTATATTAAAGGGATTTTTTATTCCCATAATACATCATCTATTTCATCAAAACTGTAATCTCTGCCAAGTGATATATATTTATGCCCTTTGTATTTTTCAAGCTCAATGTTATACTCATCTTTTGTTATTTCAGTATCATTAAACTCAAATATCGCCTGCTCCTTTACACGATAACTAAAATCATTATAAAATGTAGCAATCATATTTATTTCATTATTTTCAAGTTTGCAAAATATTTTATCTTCAATGCCTGCCCCTATATTATAATGCACAATCATACCATTATCCTCATAATATCCGATGTCACCGAATGCACCTATTCTGCCAAGATATATCAGTCCATTGTCATATGTATATATACGGCAAGCGGCGGCATGACTTGCATTTTCCGATATTATAAGTTCAGGCATTCCATCAGTATTCAGGTCATATATGGAAAAAGCTGAATACTCTACAATATCATTACCAAAAAAATATTCGTCTGAGTTCATGAAATCAAGCAATACCTGTTTATAGGATTTCTGCCAGCTGTTAAGTTCGGAACTTAAATTTTCTGTTGTTGATTCTTCGACTGCAATTCCTGACCTTTCAGAAATTATTTCATTGCTGTTCACGTTGCTACACCCCATAAGCAGAAACGGCAGACATAATATCAATAAAAATTTCCTCATAATATCCCCCTTTGCTTATGGTGTTACATCAGTCACACTGATTAACTTGCCATTATCATCATGAGTATGTTTTTCACGCTTTACAAGTGTTTCATTGCCATTGTCGTCATATTCGATATAGTCCATAAATATGCCCTTATCATTCCAATATCTTTTCTGCAATGAAACAGGAATCAATACATCTCCCGACCATTTATAAACGGTATCCTCCGCATCAACAGCACTTGATTTTGAGTGTACAGAAAGAGTTTTATCATCATTTATCTGCACATAGAAATATAATTTATCAAGTTCAGACCAGTTTTCAAAATATTCTGTATCGGGATTGTAGCGGAAGTAGCGAAAACCAGCATTTGTTGCTCCCAGACGTTCTTCAACTGCTATATCATTGTAGCCGTCAAAATCATAGTCAACAAATCGCACTAAAGTTCTGGAATCCATATCAAGAATCCTGTTGTTGATTGTTACGTCAAGCGACTGATAAAATTTACCGTCCAGATACATTTCAACTCCGCCCGATTCTGTAATCTTGTAAGAGAAGTTTTTTTCTTTATTTATAAGCGGAGTGAGTTCAGTGAGAACATTTGTATTGTAGCAGTCGCCTGTAAATATATCAACAGCATACCAGCCTGTAGTTACACGACGGTCGTCGTAATCTTCATAACTGCGAAAAACATAATATGTTCTGTCGTCAAATTTCTGTCTTTTACAATATGAAATATGCCTGTTGTCTGATTCAGGAAGATTCAGCCACAACAGTTCAGATGCTCTGCTGATACTGATTATACGTGAATATTCAGTAAGTGCTGTATCTATCTCATCAAAACTGTAATCCCTGCCAAGTGATACATATTCAATACCACGATATTCTGCAAGTTTCGCATTGTACTCATCTTTTGTTATTTCAGTATCATTAAGCTTGAAAGTTGCCTTTTCTTCACCATAATATCCCACATCATTATAAAATTTAGCAATCATATTTATCTGATTGCTTTCAAGCCGATTGAATATTTCATATTCAATGCCCTGTCCTATATTATAATGCAAAATTGTACCGTTATCCTCGTAATATCCGACATCACCGTATGCACCTATTCTTCCAAGATATATCAGTCCGTTGTCATACGTATATATACGGCAGGCGGCGGCATGACTTGTATCTTCCGATATTATGAGTTCGGGTGTTCCGTCTGTATTCAGGTCATATATTGAAAAAGCTGAATGTTCTATAATTTTATTTCCCGTAAAATATTCGTCGGAGTCCATGAAATCAAAGAGTGCCTGTTTATATGCTTTCTGCCAGTCGTTTAATTCAGGTATATGCGGAATATCTATAGCATACAGATAATTACTTCCGACATCATCTTTTTCATGGGCATATACATAAAGCTGATATTCAGATGCAAATTCCAGATTAAAGCTTGTGTAATCATTATCGGAACTGAATTTGTATTCAGCGGTTTTTGTATCATCATCAACGGAAAACAGCGTTATTACATACTCGCCGTTTTTATTTTTCTCCGAAAATACTGCTGCTGTTTTACCGTCCTGTGAAAATGCAACTTTCGGCAGACGCTGTTCTTCTGAAATATACTTTGAATCAACATCAGTAATTTCAAGCGTATCAAGATTAAGTCTTGAATACGAAAAATTCCTGCCCGAATAAACCCAGCCTTTATAGAGTATCAGGTAATTTCCTGCTATATACTGCGGATTGTATGGATAATTCATAGTATATTCCGTGTTATTTTCAATAATGAATTTTTCATCTGTTTCAAGATTATAGATTCCACATTCAATAGTTGATTCTTCTGCAATAACACGGTACACAAAACGACTGTCGTCGATTTTGCATATAATATCCACACCAACAAACCCATGATAATCATCATTACTGATAAGCACTTTATTTTCTCCCGAAAGAGCTTCAAGAATAATATTTCCGTCTTTTCCCTTGACTGTACCATGTTCCAGCATATCATAGCTAAGCCCGACTATAAAATTTTTCGGGCGGTACTCCGTATTTTCGGGTACTGTAAGGTCGTAAAGTTTTATATTATCTGCAATTTCAACTACAGGCAGATTAATAACATACAGATAATTAAATTCGCTGTCGCCCTCTTTAAGTGCATAGACATACAGCTTATTATCAGAAACAAATTGCAAATCAAAGTTTATATACTTATTTTCTGAACTGAATTTGTATTCTTCGGTTACTTTTTCATTTTCAAGTGAAAACAAAGTTACATCATATTCAGGGTTTACACTGTAATCTGCCGATATATTTGCAGTCATTTTCATATCGGACGAAAAAGCTATGCAGGGAAGATAACGTTTATTTTCAATAAAATCCGTATCAATATCAGTGAGTTCAAATGTTTTGAGATTAAGCTTTGAGTAACCATAAAAGTCAGCAATAAAGCCCCTTGTGAGTATCAGATAATCGCCCGAGACTTTCTGCGGAAAATAGTGGCATCTTTTTTCACTTTCAATGCGGAAATCTTCATTGTTGAAAAGATTATAAACTCCGCAACCAAGACTTGAATCTTCCTGAATTATATTATAAGCAAAGCGATTGTCGTCAATTATACAACTGATGACAACATAGACAGTCTCACTTTCAACAGGAAGTTCAATCAATGCAGTACGCTCACCCGAAAGATTTTCAAGATAAATATTTCCATTTTCTTCTAAAATTTTTCTCCCTGACATTTCGTATTCATTGCCATAGGAAAATTCTTTGTGATTTTGCAGATACTCTTTATTTTCGGAAAAAGTAAGGTCATATAGTTTTATATTATCCGCAATTTCAGTTATGGGAAGTTTTTTTTCTGATTCTGTAGGCGTTTCGGTTTGTGATTCTGTTGTACTTTCGGGAATACTATTTTCAATGTTTTTTTCATTACAGCCCGTAAGCAGAAATACCAAACATAATATAAGTAAAAATTTTTTCATATTGTCTCCTCTTGTTCTTACACATTAACATTTTCTATATTTTTCTGCCCATAACAGCCCAGTTCATAGCATCAGTAATTTCAACGTCAACAAACTGTCCGATAAGTGACTTGTCGCCCTCAAACTCAACTATAATAAATTCATTGCTTTTGCCCGAAACGTAACCCTCACGCTTTTTGGAAATATCGTCAACAAGCACACGCATTTTTTTTCCGATAAAGCGTCTGTAATTTTCAGACGATATTTCACGCTGTACCTCCAGAAGCTTTCTCATACGCTGACTTTTCACTTCATCAGGCGTGAAGTCAGGCATTTCAGCAGCTTTTGTACCTGTACGCTTTGAGTAAATGAACGAATAAATATTATCGTACTTCACACGCTTTATTATATCTAAAGTTGCCTGAAAATCGTCGTCTGTTTCGTTTGGGAATCCGACAATCAAATCAGTTGTAAGTGAAAATGCAGGGTCTTTACTTCGGATATAGTCCACTATTTCAAGGTACTTTTCAGCAGTATAGCGACGGTTCATGCGTTGCAGTACATCACTGCTGCCACTTTGCAAAGGCAAGTGAAGATGCTTTGCAACCTTGTCGCATTCAAAAATAGTATCAATCAATTCTTCTGATGCATCTTTCGGGTGAGACGACATGAATCTGATTATAAAATCTCCGTCAATGTCATTGACTGCCCTTAAAAGTTTCGGGAATGAGTTTGCCTCACCTGAATCATTTCCATAAGAATTGACATTCTGACCAAGAAGCATTATTTCCTTATAGCCATTCTGCACAAGTCCTTTTACTTCTGCAACAATATCATCTGCTTTTCGACTGCGTTCACGTCCACGAACGTACGGTACAATACAGTATGTGCAGAAATTGTTACAGCCGAACATTATCGGAACACTTGCCTTGAAACTGCTGTCTCTCACCTGTTCTGCAACTGCTGAAAAGTCATCATATTCAGATATATCAACACCGAATTTCTGACCGTTCAGACAGTCAAGCAAAAGTTTCGGAATACTGCTCAATGCGGAAGTGCCTACAACAAAATCTACCTGCGGATATGATTTCTTTATTTTTTCGGCAATATGACTTTGTGCTGTCATACAGCCTGCAATGCCGATTATAAGAGACGGCTTAACCTCTTTCAGCTTTTTCATACTTCCGACAATGCCGAAAACTCTGTCTTCTGCATTTTCACGTACTGCACAGGTATTAAGTATAATCAGGTCTGCTTTTGTTTCGTCATCAGTAAATCTGTAACCGGCATTTTTGAGTAGCCCTTTTATTTTTTCGCCGTCTGATATATTGAGCTGACAGCCGAAACTTCTCACATATGCAAGCTTTGAATCACCGATTATATTTCTTATTTTACTTAATATATCAATACATCTCCTTAATTTTATAGTGACTATATAATTATAGCACAATTTAATGATATATGCAAGTAAATTTTAACACAAGCTATTGACAAATCAGAAATATCATGTTATAATGTAAAAAAATAAACAAGGGAGCTTGTAAACAGGCTGAGAGGGAAGTGCGACTTCCGACCTATTGAACCTGATTTGGATAATGCCAACGTAGGAACGAATAATGCTTTTTATCGGAGTCTGCGTTTGCAGACTCTTTTTGTATTGAGGAGGACTGAAAAATGATACGAATAAACGGCGAAAAAGTCAATGCAGACGGAAAAAATATATCAGCGATTCTTGCTGATATGGGATATTCTGAAAAGCGTGTAGCTGTTGAACTCAATGAACATATTGTGCCTAAAGTAAAATATGATGAAACAGTTGTCTGTGACGGTGATAATCTGGAATTTGTGCATTTTGTCGGGGGTGGCTGATATGAGTATACCAACAAAAGAGGAAATATATAATACACTTGCTGAACGTCACGGAGCAGAATTGCAGAAAAGACTGTCTGAATCATCTGTTGCAGTATGCGGAATCGGCGGACTTGGCTCAAATATTGCAATATCACTTGCAAGAGCAGGAGTGGGAAAAATTCATATAATTGATTTTGATAAAGTCGATATATCAAACATAAACCGACAGCAGTATTTTATGGAACAGATTGGACAATACAAAACAGATGCTTTATATGATACGCTAAAAAAAATATCTCTATACTGCAATGTGCAGACAGATTGTATAAGACTTATGGAAAGCAATATTCCTGATATTCTGAAAGATGATGACATTATCTGCGAATCGTTTGATGATGCGGATTCAAAGGCAGAACTTGTAAACTGCGTGCTTGAGAAGATGCCCGAAAAATACATTGTATCAGCTTCGGGAATGGCAGGACTGTACTCTGCAAATGCGATAAAAACACGCCGTATTACAGATAAATTCTATATCTGCGGAGACGGTAAAAGCGACGTTGCGGACGGTATGGGACTTGTTTCGTCTCGTGTAATGGTTTGTGCAGGACATCAGGCACACATGATAATTAAAATTATAAACAAAGATTTTGAAGTTTAGGAGATGCTGAAAATGAATGATAAACTTATTTTAGGCGGACATGAATTTAACTCACGTTTTATTCTTGGTTCAGGAAAATATTCACTCAAACTTATTGAAGCGGCTGTCAGATATGCAGGTGCAGAGATAATAACACTTGCTGTACGCCGTGCAAATACGGCAGAAAGTGAGAATATACTTGACTATATTCCAGACGGCGTGACACTGTTGCCGAATACGTCGGGGGCAAGAAATGCAGATGAAGCGGTAAGAATAGCACGTCTTGCCCGTGAACTTGGTTGCGGAGAGTTTGTCAAGATTGAGATTATGAGAGACACAAAGTACCTTCTTCCTGATAATGCAGAAACTGTAAAAGCTACAGAGATTCTTGCAAAAGAGGGATTTGTTGTAATGCCGTATATGTACCCTGATTTGAATGCAGCAAGAGACCTTGTTAATGCTGGTGCAGCATCAGTAATGCCGCTTGCATCTCCAATCGGCTCAAATAAAGGACTTTCAACAAAGGATTTCATACAGATTCTTATTGATGAAATTGATTTGCCGATTATTGTTGATGCAGGTATAGGCAGACCGTCACAGGCTTGTGAAGCTATGGAAATGGGTGCGGCGGCTGTAATGTCAAATACCGCACTTGCAACAGCAGGTGATTTGCCTGCTATGGCAGAAGCGTTCAGACAAGCAGTTGAAGCAGGCAGAAAAGCATATTTATCAGGTTTAGGACGTGTTCTCACTCGTGGCGCATCTCCGTCTGATAGTCTTACAGGTTTTCTACATGATTGAGGGTGAATAATATGGAACTTAAATGTAAGGACTGTGAAAAATATATGCCTACAGCAGAAAAAAGTCATGGTGTTTGCAGTATGCCAGCAAGCTATTTTCCGACCAAAGCAGAAGATGACTGCCGTTATATTTCTTTTGAGGAATTAAAGTGCAAGGATTGCTCACGTTTCGGCAATGATTTCGCTTGTTTTACGGTTGATGAAAATGACAGTGCAGAAGATTGTATTGGCTTTATTGATATTCAGGGACAAAATATTTACAATGCTTTATGGGACTGGTTTAAAAGAGGTATTTACAGCCGTGAAAAAGTAATGGAGCTTTGCGACGAGTTTGAGCAGTTAGAGGAATACAGATTTTTCAAAAGTATGAATAAGGAGAGTGATTCAGGTGAATAACAATTATTTTGTTGATTCAGGCAAGCTTTCTGAATCAGCACTTAAACGCAAGCACGAACTTGAAACAAATCCATCTGTACGCACAAATCATATGGAATATATGAATGGTATGGAGAAAATCAGTTCTGATATTTATGATAAGGTTATATCTCAGATGCAGGAATACGACTATAATAAATATACTGTTTCAGATGTGAGACGTGCATTGGCGCATGATACCTGTACAGTTGAGGACTTCAAAGCACTTTTATCACCTGTTGCTGAACCGTTTCTTGAGGAAATGGCAGAGAAAGCACGTCTTGAAACACAGAAGCATTTCGGAAATACAGTTTATCTTTTCACACCGCTTTATATTGCGAATTATTGTGAGAATTACTGTGTATATTGCGGATTCAACTGCTATAATGATATTCGCCGTATGAAGCTTACAATGGAACAGATTGAACATGAAATGCAGATAATCGCACAAAGCGGAATGGAGGAAATACTTATTCTGACTGGTGAAAGCCGTGCAAAATCGGGTGTTGAGTATATCGGAGAAGCGTGTAAACTTGCAAGAAAGTATTTTCGCCTTGTGGGTATTGAGATTTACCCTGTCAACACTGATGAATACAAATATCTGCATAAATGTGGTGTTGATTATGTTACAGTATTTCAGGAAACATACGACAGTGAACGCTATGAACAGTTGCATTTATTAGGACATAAGAGAGTATTTCCGTATAGATTTGAAGCGCAGGAACGTGCATTAATGGGCGGTATGCGTGGAATAGCGTGTTCTGCATTGTTAGGCTTGTCGGATTTCAGGAAAGATGCTTTAGCAAGTGCCTTGCACGTGTATTATCTGCAAAGAAAATATCCACACGCTGAAATATCGCTGTCATGTCCACGCCTGCGACCGATTATAAACAATGATGAAATAAATCCGCTTGATGTTCACGAAAAACAGCTTTGCCAGATACTTTGTGCATACAGAATATTTTTGCCGTTCTGCAATATTACTGTATCATCAAGAGAAAGTGAGAGTTTCCGCAATGGCATTGTAAAGATATGTGCAACAAAAGTATCAGCAGGAGTTTCAACAGGTATAGGCGACCATGAAAGCAAGTATACAGGAAAGGAGAATGATTCAGCAGAGGGTGATGAACAGTTTGAGATAAACGATAGCAGAAGCCTTGATAAGATGTACAGCGATATGTCCGACGAGGGCTTACAGCCTGTGCTGAATGATTATTTGTATGTTTAAGATTATTTGTGTAACCGACAGAAAGTCCTGCAAAGAGGATTTTCTTACAAGAATTGAAAAAATAGCGTCCGCAAAACCCGACAGAATAATATTCCGTGACAAAGATTGCAGTGGTAAGAAGTATACGGAATTTGCCTTTAAAGTACTTGACATAAGCAATAAATATAACGTACCATGCAGTATGTATTTTCACCCTGATTTTACAGGTGATACGCATATGACAATGCCTATGTTACAACATTTTCCTTTGAGTGAAATGAATTATCTCAGGCTCATAGGTGTGTCGGTTCATTCGGTGGAGGAAGCAAAGGAAGCGGAAAGCAAGGGAGCGGATTACGTTACGGCAGGTCATATTTTTGCTACACAGTGCAAGCCTGATTTAGCTCCACGTGGACTTGATTTTCTGCGTAAAGTCTGCGAAAGCGTGAAAATACCTGTTTACGCAATCGGCGGAATCAATCCGCAGAATATATCACAGATTGCACAGGCAGGTGCGGACGGTGCTTGCATAATGAGTGAATTTATGACTTGTGAAAATCCTGCTGAATATATAAAAGATTTAAGGAAAGGAGCTGAATTGAATGAATCTTAATCCTGGTGAGCTTAATCTGTATGCCATAACGGACAGAGAGTGCCTGAAAGGTAAAGACATGAAGTTGCAGATTGAACTTGCAATACAAGGCGGAGCAACTATAATACAACTCCGTGAAAAGAATATCACTACAGAAGAACTTGCTAAAATCGCAGGAGAACTTGTCCCGATATGCCATAAGCACGGAGTAAAACTCATAGTAAATGACGACTGGAAAGCGGCAAGATTAAGTGGTGCGGACGGTGTACACGTCGGACTGGAAGATACATCAGTAGCGGAAATACGTGCAAATACTGATACAGCTTTTATTGTAGGTGCAACCGCAAAAACAGTGGAGCAGGCACAGAAAGCTGCAAAACAGGGTGCAAGCTATATCGGTGTAGGAGCAGTTTTTCCGTCTCCGACAAAGAAAAACGCTGTAAGAATTACTCCTGATGAACTCCGTGAGATATGCAGGAGCGTCAGTATTCCTGCCGTAGCAATCGGCGGAATCACCAAAGAAAACGTGTGGGAACTGCGTGGGTGCGGAAACAGAGGTATTGCAGTAGTATCGGCGGTTTTCGGTGCAGACAATCCGTATACAGCAACAAAGGAACTTGCTGAAACGTGGCAAAAGGTATACCACACACGCACAGCACTTACTATAGCAGGAAGTGACTGTTCAGGCGGAGCAGGTATACAGGCAGATATTAAGACAATGCAGGCACACGGAGTATATGCAATGAGTGCAATAACTGCACTTACCGCACAGAATACAACAGGTATAACAGGTATATATGAAGTACCGCCTGAATTTGTTGCACAGCAGATTGACATGGTTTTCAGCGATATACGTCCCGACGCTGTAAAAATCGGCATGATTTCAGGTGCTGAAACAGCAGAAGTGATTGCCGACAGACTGAAATACTGGAAAGCTGAAAATATAGTTGTTGACCCTGTTGCAGTTGCGACAAGTGGTGCGGATTTGAGCAGTAAATCAGCTTATGAGGCAGTAAAAGAACTGCTATTCCCGATTTCGACACTTGTAACACCTAATATTCCCGAAGCTGAACTGATAACAGGTGTAAAAATCAACGATTTGAAAAATATGTATGAATCGGCGAAAGTTATTGCTGAAAAGTACGGCTGTAATGTACTTTGCAAAGGCGGTCACCTTAAAGAAAGTGCAGACGACCTGCTTTACGGAAATAATGGGAAGTACCAATTTTTTGAGGGCAAAAAAATTGATAGTCCAAATACTCACGGAACAGGCTGTACACTGTCAAGTGCAATAGCATCAAATTTTGCATTGGGTTATCCTTTGAATGCCTCGATTGGTAAGGCAAAACAGTTTATAAATGATTGTCTTGAATCGGGGTTGAATTTAGGTAAAGGAAATGGAATGCTTGACCATTATTTTAAAAATGAAAAGTATGTATCAATGGAAGCGGAGATATTTAAAAATATTATAAGAAAGAGGGCTGTTTTATGAGAGAATACGCAACACAAATGGAGGCGGCAAAAAAAGGTATTATTACACCTGAAATGAAGATTGTCGCACAGAAAGAATATATCAGCGAACAGGAATTGTGTGGACTTGTTGCAAAAGGTGAAGTATGTATACCATGCAATATCAATCACAAGTCAATTTCACCGGAGGGAATCGGCACAAAGATGCGTACTAAGATTAATGTAAATCTTGGTATTTCAGGAGACTGCAACAACTATGACAATGAGATGAAAAAAGTTGATATGGCTATAAAGTACGGTGCAGAAGCTATCATGGATTTGAGTAACTACGGCAAGACAAATACTTTTCGTACACAGCTTATTGAAAAATCTCACGCAATGATTGGTACAGTTCCTATGTATGATGCTATCGGTTATCTTGAAAAGGACTTGCTTGAAATTACAGCAGAAGATTTCCTGAAAGTTGTAAAGGCACACGCTGAAAATGGTGTTGACTTCATGACAATTCATGCAGGAATAAACAAGCGTACTATTGAAGCGTTTATGCGTGACAAACGTAAGATGAATATAGTATCTCGTGGCGGTTCACTTCTTTTTGCGTGGATTATGATGACTGGCAATGAAAATCCGTTTTATGAGTATTATGATGATGTACTTGATATACTCCGTGAATATGATGTAACAATAAGTCTTGGTGACGCACTCCGTCCGGGCTGTATTGACGATTCAACAGATGCAGGACAGATTTGTGAACTTATTGAGCTGGGAGCATTGACTGAAAGAGCGTGGGCGAAAGATGTGCAGGTAATGGTTGAAGGTCCTGGACATATGGCAATGAATGAGATTGAAGCCAATATGAAATTGCAGAAGCGTATCTGTCATAATGCACCGTTTTATGTTCTTGGACCTCTTGTAACTGATATTGCACCGGGATATGACCATATCACATCAGCAATAGGCGGAGCAATTGCGGCGGCAAGCGGAGCAGATTTCCTTTGCTATGTTACACCTGCCGAACATCTTAGACTGCCTGATATTGATGACGTAAAAGAGGGTATTATGGCAAGTAAAATTGCAGCTCATGCGGCTGATATTGCAAATGGCGTACCTCATGCAACTGATGCTGATAATGCAATGGCAGAGGCAAGACACGAAGTTTACTGGGAAAAGATGTTCAGTATTGCAATTGACTCCGATAAAGCAAGGGCATATTTTGAGAGTACACCGCCGTCCGACCGCCATACCTGTTCAATGTGCGGAAAAATGTGTGCTGTTCGTACAACAAATAAGATTTTAAACGGTGAAAAGGTTGACTTCTGTACAGAAAAGTGATATAATATGATTAATAAATCTGAATGGAGGTTATTAATCATGAAGAAATTTATTTCAGCAGTATCAGCAGTGGCACTTCTTATATCTTCAATACCTGCAATGAATACTGTTTCACAGGTATCGGCAGAAGATGATGCCATAAAGATTATGTGCATAGGTGATTCAATCACGGACGGCTATACAAGTGAATATATCGGCTCATATCGTAAATTCATTTGCCATAATCTTATGACAATGGATTATAATGTTGACATGGTAGGCGCAAAGGAAAGTGAATGGGCATCTTCATACACAGACGAGGAAACAGGTGAAACGTGGTCGTTTGACAACGATAATACGGGCTACAGCGGATATGCCATTAAAGAGTATAGCGGACGTTCGGGCATATACGAAACGCTCATATCAACAGACTGTCTTGCAAAGACAAAGCCTGATATTGTTACATTGCAGATTGGAACGAATGATGTCATTGATAATCATGATATTGATACAGCAGGGGAGAGACTTGAAGTACTTGTTGACTACATTCTTGATAATATTCCGCAGGACGCAACACTTTTCATTTCTCCGATTCCTCCGCTTGACCCGAACAGAAGTGAAGTTTACGACTGGTTCAGCAATTACCGTCATTCTTCCGACTGGTCGGAGCAGTACAATGATGATATGGCTGCAATGAATGTTGAGATTTCACTCATGCAGTATAACACACAGGTTATGGCAGTTGCATCTAAAAAGAAGCAGGAGGGCAAGAATGTTGTATTTTCAGAAGCTGCATTTGAAATAACGGACGTAAAAACACAGCTTTTCGACGGTGTACACCCGAATAATGCAGGTTATAAGGCAATGGGTGAAAAGTGGGTTGAAACTATTGACAAATATCTGACAGAAAAATCGTCTGCTGAATCCACAACAACATTTGCAATAACAGAGACTACAACTACAGAAACAGTTGCAACAACGCAGACAACTACTACAGAAACGGCTGCAACAACACAGACAACTACTACTGATTTTTTACTTATTCCGATAGTAACTACAACTACAACAGAGGGCAACACTACATTCAATGTAGGCGACCTTGTAAAGCTTATACACTATGTTCTTGATTGTCCGATTGCATATGAAGAAGATGAGATTAAGAGATATGACCTGAATAATGACGGCGGAATAGATGTTTTTGATGTTATTCTTATGAGAGATGCTGTTATTGGCAACGTTGAAAAACTTCTGGAAAAGCGTAAGGAACTTGGTGACGATAAATTTCTTGATTTGAGTGATGCCTGTCATATTGTGATTTATCCTGATGAATACTATGAAACAACTACAACAACTACTGCACCGAAAAAAGCAATAGCAAGTGAAATCGCAGAACTTGACAAACCCGACAGAACAGAAGAAAATATTATCATTGACTGGGAAAATAATAGTATATTGTCATAATTCATTCAGCGGAGCAAAAAACTCCGCTGATTTTTTCACTCAACTTTCACAAAAATCACAGAAATATTTCCATTTCTTTAAGATTATTTTAAGATAACAGATTTATAATATAGTCATAAAGTTAATTCACACCTGAAAGGAGTAAGATACATGGCTATAAATACATTTGCAAGAAAGGAAATAAAGTTTCTGCTTGACATGAATCAGTATCATGAACTTATTGAAACTATAAGCGAATATATGAATCCTGATAAGTATTGCATAGGCGGTAAAGAGTATGGCATATATAATATTTACTATGATACTTCTGATGATTTTCTTATCCGTGAATCTCTTGCAAAACCTTATTACAAGGAAAAAATCCGCTTGAGAAGTTATTATTCGCCTGCTGAACCTGATGCACCTGTTTTTCTTGAAATAAAGAAAAAAATCGGCGGTATCGTGACAAAACGACGTGTTTCAATGACGCTTGCGGAGAGTGACGAATATTTTGCAACACGTCATAAACCTGAAATAAAGAAGTACATAACAGGACAGGTTTTCACAGAACTTGATGCTTTTCTCAATCATTACCCGATTATTCCGAAGCAGTATATCAGTTATCAGCGTGAAGCTTTTTTCGGTAAGGATAACAAGGATTTCCGTCTGACATTTGACAGAAAGATTACTGAACGTCGTTACGATTTGCATTTGAGCAATGAAAGTTATGGCAACTATATAATCGGTGCAGACCAGAGACTTATGGAAGTCAAGGTAGGTGACTCAATGCCTGCATGGCTGGTGCAGAAACTTTCGGAACTTGGCATATACAAGACAAGTTTTTCAAAATACGGCAGAGCCTACGCAAATTTTGTTAAGGAGCAGGCAAACAAAAGCCATATTCAGATTTCAGGTATATCAATGGTAAACAATAAAATTTTAGTAAACAGGAGCGTATGATTTATGTTAGCATTATTTGATTTTTTTGGAAATGTTTTAACCAAAGTAGACAACAGCACATCTGATATTTTTTCAGGTTCGTCAACAACATTGATTCCAAATATATCGTTCAGCGAATTTGGAATATGTGTCGGTTCGGCACTTGTAATAGGCTTTTTAATCAGTCTTGTATACATATTCTGCCACAGAAAAGAGGGCTACTCACAAAGCTATGTGCTTACAATAATCATGCTCCCGACAATTGTATCACTTATTCTTTTGTTGATTAACACAACAGCAGGTGCATTAAGTCTGGCAGGAGCATTTACACTTGTTCGATTCAGAAGTGCGGCAGGTGACCCGAAAGACATAGCATATATATTCTTTGCAATGGCATCAGGTGTTGCCTGCGGTATAGGCTATGTGGGATTTGCAGTAGTATTCTTTATCATTCTTGGAATTGTAATGATAGCACTTTCAGAAATGAATTTCGGTGGCTGTAAGACAAATCACATGACATTGAAAATCACAATCCCCGAAAATCTTGATTATCAGGGAGTATTTGACCCTGTTCTTGCAAAATATACTACATTCAACAAGCTCCGCCGTGTAAAGACAACAAATTTCGGCACACTTTTTGAGCTGATTTATTCAGTTGATGTAAGAAATGACATAGACCAGAAAAAATTCATTGATGAACTTCGTGCATTAAATGGAAATATGACAATAAACCTTGTATTTTTCAAGTATGATGACAAGATTTATGAAAGCTGATATATAAAAAAATTCTCTCTCTGTTTATAAATGGAGAGAGATATTATTATTGACAGGGGTGATTTTATTATGAGTTACAAAAGAATTATTGTTGCAGTCATGTCAATGCTTATGCTGACAGCCTGCGGAGAAAATACAGAATCTGAAATATCATCAGAGCCGATTGTTACAGAGAGTACAACAGAAAAAGTTGAAACTACAATAACAACTGAAACTACTGAAACTACCAGAAAATCGACTACAGTTGAATCAACAGAAAAAGCGACAACTTCAACTACAGCCGAAAAAACAACTACAGTTAAAAAAACAATTGAAAACAATAAAACAACTACAGCTGAAAAAGTGTCAGTAACAACTAAAACTGCTGAAACTACTGAAAAGGTTACAGAGGTGACAACAGAGGCAGTTACAGAGGAAGCAAGCAAATATGATGCTGAATTTAATCTTGCTGAAACTCCGTATGTTGAGATAACAAAAGGCGGAGATTATATAGTGAGAGGTTATACGGCAGACGGACAAATATACATAAATACACAATCAGAAGAAAAAGTTGAGCTGACCCTTGATGGCGTGGATATTTCATGCCAGTCAAGTTCTGCAATACTTGTAAATCAGGCTAAACGCTGTATAATAAAGCTTGCTGAAGGAAGTACAAACTATCTACGTGACGGCGGAAATGACAAGGTAAATGACGGTGTGATTTTTTCAAATGATACATTGCGATTAAAAGGCAAAGGTTCTCTTGAAATAAATTCAGGCAATGCTCATGGTATAGCAAGTGATGATGATGTTATAATTGAAAGCGGAACATATATAATAAATGCTGTAAAAACAGGAATAACAGCCCATGATGATATAACAATCAACGGCGGAGACTTACAGATTTCAGGAGGTACTAACGGTATAAAATCAAAGGGAACTGTAAATATAAACGGCGGAAATATGTATATATCGGGCGGAGAAAAAGAGGAAAAAAGCTCAATTTATGCTTCTGTTTCATTCAGCTATACTGGCGGAAAAGTTTTCGCATACGGAAATCAGGTTACACCGCCCGCATTTACTCCGAATCCGTATATTGTTGTAAATTATGCCGACGGCATTTCAGCAGGAAATACTATAGGTCTTGTACTTAACGGTGCAGAAAATGCTGTTCTTTATCCGCAGAAAAACTTGAAATGTATTCTTATGCTTGCTCCTGAAATATGTGTCAATGATACTTTTACAGCGTATCTTAACGGAACAGCATCATCAGATTTTACAGTATCAGAGGGACAGAATATTTTCACAATAGAATAGTATACAAATGATTAATAAGTAATATCAAAAAATATATTAACAGAAATTTAAATATTTTTTTCAAAAAAATAAGAAAAAAGTACATTATTTTATAGTTGAGTTTACTATATTGTATTGCAAATTATTCCATTTTGCAATATAATATATATAGCAATTGAAATTTAGTATTCAGAATAAGTATTTAACCCTCTCAATATACTTATTAAATGTGTATTATTTTAAATTGCTATAGGAACACAGCCTATTTTAAAAGTCTTTGCTGTACGCTGTTAATAAATGGTGTTCAGATTTAAGTACATGGTTTGTGGTTTTTTCATGTTTTCTATTCTCAATAACTTATTTTAACTTATTATTTTATGGCTTGACCCTCAGTGCTAGACGGTTTTTTACCGTAAGGGTCACATTCTGCATCTCTCATTCAGAGGTGCATTTTTTTTGAAAAAATATTGAATAGGAATTTTTGTAAAGTAAACTGCATAACTATTGATTATAAC
>CAMWKY010000004.1 GCA_947174965.1 uncultured Ruminococcus sp.
AAGTTCATGTGCTGAACGTCCGTGAATGTGTCCATAGTAACATTCTTTAATTTTATAGCGGTATAGTATGTCCAGTATATCATAATTGAAATTGTTTGCAAATATAGGCGGATAGTGCATGAATACAAGCGGTTCAAGACCTGCGCTGACTGCTGATTTTACAGATGTTTCAAGTCGCTGGACTTCTCTTTTCAGCACTTTTTCGTCCTGTGTCTCATCTGGCATATTAACCCAGCCACGAGTACCGCAAATTCCATATCTGCCATAAGCATAATGATTGTTATGCAGAATTTTTATAGTGTCAAATCCCTCTGCTGCAAGGAAATCCTCCATTTTTTTCTTAGTTCCCCACCAATAATCGTGGTTGCCTTTCAGGATTATTTTTTTTCCGGTAAGCTGATTTATAAATCTGAAATCAGGTATTGCCTGTTGCAAGGACATTCCCCACGAAATATCCCCCGCAAGCACGACAGTATCTTCATCTTTTACCTTTTCAAGCCAGTTTTTTTCAATTCTTTCCTGATAATTTTCCCAGCCTGCAAAAATGCTCATTGTTTTTTCAGGGTCGCTGAAACACAAATGCAGGTCGCCGATAACATACAGATTCATCAGATTCCGAGAGCTTTCAGGACATATGTTTTCTGTTCTGCCTTATCAATTACATCATTGAAACGCTCCGGCTTGTTCTTGAGGTCAGCAAGTGCAGACGGTACGGGAATATCAGAGAGTTCAGCAATTCTATCAACTTTTGCATATTCGTCAATATCTGATTTGTTGTTTTCAAGTGCTTCAAGAACTGCCGCACTGAACTTATATGGGCTTGCTGTTGATGCAATAATAGTTTTAGTGCTGTCGCCTGTTGCTTCTTTGTAGTCGTTGTATACTTTTACTGCAACGGCTGTATGTGTATCACAAGTATATGAATATTTTTCATAAATATTGTGGATTGTAGCCTTTGTCTGTTCGTCATCGCAGAATCCGCCGAAAAATTCCTCTTTAAGCTGTGCTTTTATATCGTCGCTTACTTCATATCTGCCATCAGATGCAAGCTTTCCGAACCATTCATTTATAACAGCATCATTCTTGCCTGTCATGATGTAGAGAAGTCTTTCAAGGTTGCTTGAAATGAGAATATCCATAGACGGAGAAACAGTTGCATAAAACTGACGGTTTCTGTCGTAAATACCTGTATTTATGAAATCTGTGAGAACATTGTTGATATTTGATGCGCATATCAGCTTATTTACGGGAACACCCATTTTTTTAGCATAGTAAGCCGCAAGGATATTTCCGAAATTTCCAGTAGGAACTACAATATTAATCTTGTCGCCAAGTTCAATTTCGCCGTCTTTTACAAGTTCTGCATAAGATGATACATAGTAAACAATCTGCGGAACGAGTCTGCCCCAGTTTATTGAGTTTGCACTTGAAAACATCATGCCTTTTGAGTTGAGAGCGTTTTTCACGTCATTGTCAGTAAAAATAGCTTTTACACCATTCTGACAATCATCAAAGTTGCCTTTGATTGCACATACACCGACATTTTCGCCCTCTTGTGTTTTCATCTGACGTTTCTGCATAGGACTTACGCCATCTTCTGGATAAAATACAAGAATTGATGTGCCTTCAACGTCCTTGAATCCCTCTAAAGCTGCTTTGCCTGTATCGCCTGATGTTGCAACAAGGATTACAATTTTCTTGTCAAGATTGATTTTCTTTGCAGATGTTGTGAGGAAATACGGCAAAATCTGCAAAGCCATATCTTTAAATGCACAAGTTGGACCATGCCATAATTCAAGCATATATGTACTGTCGAAAAGATGTGCAATTTCTGTAATGCTTTCTGTTTCAAAATTCTTTGTTGAATAAGCATTGTCTGTACAGTAATGGATTTCAGCTTCTGAAAAATCAGTGAGATACTTTGAAAAAACAAAAGAAGCTCTGTCAGCGTATTTCATGTCGCCGACTGCCTTTATTTCGTCAAGAGTAATTGCAGGAATCTCCTCCGGAACGAAAAGTCCGCCCTCTGCTGAAATTCCTTGAGTAATAGCCTCTGCACTGCTTACTTTTACTCCGCTGTTTCGTGTACTGTTGTAAAACATTCAAATCACCCTTTTAATAATTATAGCCTGTGGTATCATAGGCATTTTTTATATAATCAATGCTCTGAACATTTCCGTTGATTATTATAACTTCTGCAATGTCAAAACGTGGCTGTAAATCAACAGGATATTTAGAACAATAATCACTTGCTGTTTTTATAATGAGATGCTGTTTTTTTGCGTTTACGGAATCAAATCCACCTGAAATACTGTTCGGCTTGCGTGTTTTCACTTCCACAAAGACAATATAATCAGCATCTGTTGCAATTATATCAATTTCACCGCCTCTTATGCGGTAATTTCTTGCAATAATAGTATATCCCTTTTCAACAAGGTAATCGCATACGCTTTTTTCGCCGATATTGCCAATTTCTGTACTATTCATCATTTTCTTTGAGAATTTTTTTGAGGAAAGTTTTTCTGTGAATATCGCTTGCACCATGTTTCAGTATCATTTCACGGTGTAATTCAGTACCATAGCCCTTGTGCTTTTCAAAGCAATATTCAGGATATTTTTCCGCAATCTTTTGCATATAGCGGTCACGTGAAACTTTTGCAAGAACAGATGCCGCCGCTATAGATGCAGATTTTGCATCTCCCTTGACAATACATTGTGCAGGAATATCAAGTTCAGGCAGTTTGTTTCCGTCCACAAGTGCATAGTCGGGTTTTATTCCAAGTCCTTCTACTGCACGTTTCATGGCAAGAAGTGTTGCCTGTAAGATATTGATTTTGTCAATCTCCGCGACAGTTGCAACAGCAACGCAGTAAGCATCAGCTTTTTTGATTATTTCATCATAAAGCGTTTCACGTCTTGATTCAGAAATTTTCTTGCTGTCATTCAGATAGTCTATAAGCACACTATCATTTAATACAGCAGCAGCAGCATATACATCACCAGCCAGCGGACCTCTGCCAGCTTCATCAACTCCACATATAACAGGGTATGTTCTGCGGATATTGCTGTCATATTCAAAAAGTTCTTTGTGTAGAATAATTCTTGTCATATTTACTCCTTTGACGGAATTTCAAGTGTAATCTGTCCAAGTTTTCCGCTTCTGAACTCGTCAAGAACTGTTATTGCAGTTCTTTCGGTATTGACTTCACCGCCTGAAATTATCATGCCACGCTTTCTGCCGACTTTTTCAAGTAAATCAACACTGCTGGTATTTTCATCAAATTCAATTTTATATCGTGCTTTCAGTGATTCGGGATAATTTTCAGCAAGAAATATCAGAAGTTTCATTGCAAGAGTTTCAATATCAACAACATCATCTTTGATTGCACCAGTAAATGCAAGTCTTATTGCGACTGTCTGATTGTCGAACTTGTGCCAAAGAACTCCGGGCATATCAAGCATTTCTGTATTGTCTTTCAGCTTCACCCATTGTTTTACTCTTGTAACTCCAGGTCTGTCCTCAACTTTTGCACGTTTACCGCCTGCAAGACGGTTAATCAGTGAGCTTTTGCCGACGTTTGGAATACCAAGAATCATGAGCCTGATTGGTGTACCCGCTGTACCGTTCCGCTGACGTTTATCCATTAAATCTTTTAACACGGTTGATTTGATAGTGGGGATAAGTCTGTTAATATTTTTTCCCGATTTGCAGTCAACAGCAAGGGCAGTTATATTTTTCTTTTTGAAATAGTTAATCCAAAGTGATGTTGCATTGCTGTCGGCAAGGTCGCATTTATTCATAAGAATAATTTTCGGCTTTGATGATGTAATGTTGTCAATATCGGGATTTCTACTGCTTAGCGGAGTTCTTGCGTCAATTATTTCCACAACGGCATCAACAAGTTTTAAATTGGCTGAAATAGCACGTTTTGTCTTTGCCATATGACCCGGAAACCACTGTATTGGTTTCATGTCATCATTGTCCATATAAACCCTCCTTATCCAATTTTTCCGATTTTATTGAGTGGTGATATTCTGAAAATTACTTTACCGATTATATTTTCTGTCGGTATAAATCCGATTTCAGCAGAACGGCTGTCCTCTGAAAGTGAGCGGTAATCACCCATAACAAATACATATCCTTGTGGAACTTTTATGGGATAATCAAAAGCACCTTCGTCCTTGTGAGTAAGTCCAAGTTTAAGGTAATCCTCAAAAATACGCTTGTCATTAACATATACAGCACCGCTTCCAAAGTCTATATCTATAGTCTGTCCGCCTGTTGCGATAATTCTTTTAACAATAGTTTCGTTTATACCATCTTTTATTTCAAGTGAATTGTCGTCATTCAGTGTTACACTTTTGTCTGCACGTATAACGACAATATCACCCTGTTTCAGATTGTTGCAGATATTCCATGCAATAACTTTGTCGCCTGATTTCAGCGTATCACGCATAGAATCACCGTTTACTGTAAAAATTCTGAAAATATATGTTGAAATCATAAGCATGACAAAAAATGATATAATCAGAATTTCCAGAAAATCAGCAAATTTTCTTAACCTTTCCATGAATCAGTCAGAATCCTGAACTCATTAAGCGGATAGTATTTTACAAGTGCTTTGCCGTAAATCTGGTCTTTCTTTATAAGTCCTACACTTCTTGCACGGCTGTCAGTTGAATGATTTCTGTTATCACCCATTACAAAATAATAGCCGTCCGGAACTGTTATAGGGTACTGACCTGTAAAAGCACTATCACTTAAATCAGCAGTAGAATCAGGCTCATTTATATAAGGTTCGTTCAGCATTTCGCCGTCCACATATACATGACCGTCTCTGATGTCAATAGTCTGACCGCCAACAGCAATAACTCTCTTGATGATACATTCATTTATAGCTGAACTTTCAGGAATATAGGCATTTCCAGAACTGTCAAGCAGATAGTTTTCCATTTTGTCAATAACAAGAATATCGCCATATTTCACATCAAAAAATACTGTTGACATAAAAATTTTATCTGTATCTTCATCTTTTGCCGTTAAGTTAAGAGTAGGCAACATAGAGTGACCGACAATATTTACAGGGTGGAGAATATAAGTAAAAATAAGTACAACAACAAAAATTGTGGCAATAGTTGACTCTGCAATCTCAATAATATCTTTTATAATATTGCCTTTTTTCTTGCTGTTTTCTTCTGTATTCTGTTCACTTACCTCATCTTCAGTATTTTCAATGATTTCTTCGTTGTTTTCCATAATATCTCCTTAAAACTTATATTTTTAATAGCAAAAAAGGGACTTTAAGAGTCCCATGAGTTGAGATGAACAAGCCGGCAGAAATGCCGACAAGTTCAATCTGTGTCGCATCTTAGCGAATCTGCTCTTTAACCTTTGCAGCTTTACCAACTCTGTCTCTGAGGTAGTAGAGTTTAGCTCTGCGTACTTTACCGTATCTTACAACTTCTACCTTGTCAACAACAGGTGAATGGAGTGGGAAAACTCTTTCAACACCACAACCATGAGCAACACGTCTTACAGTGAAAGTTTCGCTGATTCCGCCGTGCTTCTTAGCGATAACAGTGCCTTCAAAAATCTGAATACGGCTTTTTTCGCCTTCTTTAATGCGTACGTGTACCTTTACAGTGTCACCAACGTTAAACTGCGGTACGTTTTCTTTCATGCTTGATTCGCTGATTAATTTAAGTGCGTCCATTTTTTAATTCCTCCTAAAATTTCCGAACATTCTTACCAAAAATGCAGACCGTTTCAGCATAGCGTTGCAAAGGCAGAGGACTGTTCTGTATTAATGTCTTTCGGCATTAACCCACATCTGCAAAAAGCAGACGGATTTCAAATGCTTTTATATCATACCATACTTTTCAAAAAAAATCAAGTGTTTTCAGAAAAATTTTTCATTATTTTCACACAAAATTGCTTTTCGTGTGATTTTTACAGTTTCAAACGGTGTCTGACATATATTTTTTAGTGAATCTATGAATAAATTCGGGTTGTAGTTCGTCTGCGTACCTGCTGGCAGGCGGACAATCATATCAATTGAACTTCCATTAAGTTTGTATGATACTATTTCAAGGTCGGGCATTATGTCAACTGTTTTGATGCCCTTTTTAGTTTTCTTTTCAATAAGTATTTCAGGCATAGCAAGAAGTTCTATAAGTGCATCATATACTTCTGTTATATTTTCTGAAACAAGCGAAAAACTGTACTCCGCTTTTGTTATTGCAGTAATTTTCTTTACTTGCTCTGCAACTGAAATTATGCGCATACCCTCTGGCATAACAGCATTAAGCTTGTCCCTTATTTCATCAAACGGCATATTGTCGTCGGTTATGTTGAAGTCCATAATTTCGCACGAACTTTCAAATCCTAAAGAAAGTGCAAGTGCAAAACTGTAGTATGGGTGCGGATTGAAACCCTCTGTATACCATACAGGCAGTTTTGAACGTCTGAAAGTTCTCAACATACAGCGGTTTAAATCAAGATGCGAAATATATTTAGCTCTGCCTGTTTTTTCAAAAACTGCTCTTAATCGTAACAAAAACATTCCCTCCCTGTAGCTTTATTTACTCCGCAACCTGAACATCTCAAACGGCAGTTAGGTGTTGTAGCTGATTTATGTGCTGTCTTATTTTCACGAATGAAAAATTCTTTTGTAACAAGATAATCAAGATGTTCCCACGGCAGAATCTCATCATATTCAAAACGTCTGTTCGCATAAAATGCGGGGTCAACACCACATTCAGCAAACGCTTCAAGCCATGTATCAAACTTGTAATGTTCGCTCCAGCTGTCAAATTTACAGCCTTTTTTCCATGCTGTATATATTACATTGCACAGTCTTCTGTCACCTTTTGCAAGAACAGCCTCCAATAAACTTACGTTTGAATCATGATAGCTTACCTTGATTTTCTTTGTTTTCACGGATTCAAGCAAAAGTTTTTGCTTACGTTCAATTTCTTTTTTTGTGTCCTGCGGTTCAAACTGAAACGGTGTGAACGGCTTTGGAACGAACGTTGCACAGCTTATGGAAATTTGTACGCCTTTACCTTTCGGGCGATTTTCGATACTGTAGAATAAGTCTACAATACGTTGTGCAAGTTCTGCGATACCGATAATATCTTCATCAGTTTCAGTCGGCAGTCCCATCATGAAATACAGCTTTACAGTACTGTAACCGCCCTCAAATGCAATTTTGCAGGTGTTCATGATTTCTTCTTCTGTTACATTTTTATTTATAACGTCTCTCAATCGTTGAGTACCGCCCTCTGCGGCAAAAGTCAGACCGCTTTTGCGTATTTTCTTGATTTTTTCAAGCAAGGATTCTGAAAAATTGTCCACACGCAATGACGGCAAAGAAAGATTTACTTTTTCTTTTTCTGTATAGTTTATTAACTCCGTCAGCATCTCATCTATTTTTGAATGGTCACTTGTGCTTAATGATGCAAGTGATACCTCATCATATCCAGTATTTTCGCAAAGGCATTTTGTTTCACTACATATAGTTTCGGGTGATTTTTCACGGAACGGACGATAAATAAATCCTGCCTGACAGAATCTGCAACCACGTATACAGCCACGCAGTACCTCAACGGAAATTCTATCATGGACTATCTCTGTAAATGGTACAACGAAATTTTCGGGATAGTATACTTTGTCAAAATCCCTGATAATACGCTTTTTTATCTTTTTTGGCGTATTTTCAAGCACTTCCATTTTATCAATAGTACCATTTTCTTTGTAGCTGAACTTATAAAACTGCGGAACATATATTCCCTCAATGTGTGATGCACGTTTCAAAAACTCAATTCTGCTTGCACCTTGTTTTTTCATTTCATTGTATAAGTCCATGAGTTCAAGATTTAATTCTTCACCCTCACCAAGAATAAACAAATCAAAGAAATCTGCAAGCGGTTCGGGATTGCACACACAAGGACCTCCTGCAACAACTATCTGTGTGAGTTCAGGTGTTCTGTCCTTTGCGAAAATCGGAATACCAGCCAAATCAAGCATATTCAGAACAGTTGTGTATGAAAGCTCATATTGCATAGTAAATCCTATAAAATCGAAATCTTTGATAGGGTCAAGAGATTCAAGCGCATAAAGCGGTATATCATTTTTACGCATTATTTCTTCAAAATCAGGTGACGGAGCGAAACAGCGTTCACACCAGTAATTTTTGCGCTCATTTTTCAGTGAATACAGTATTTTCATGCCAAGATGCGACATTCCTATATCGTAGGTATCGGGGAAACAGAATGCAAAGCGGACATCAACTTCTGACTTGTCCTTTATGACACTTCCCACTTCACCGCCTATATATCGTGACGGCTTTTGTACGTCAAGCAGATGTTTTTCTATTTTTTCTCTTAAATTCATCTAATACTCTCCTCATTGAAAGTTTTCGGCATAAAATCGGACAGCTTATGCACACCGTCCGCAAGAATAATCCTGAAATCACTGTTGCAGAACTCACTCATAACTTGCAGACAAGCACCACACGGAATACATGGTTTAGAGAAGTCATCAGTCAGACTTCCTGCAACTGCTATAGCTGTAAATTCGGTGAATCCATTTGAAACGGCATTGAATATAGCTGTACGCTCTGCACATATAGTCATGGAATACGACGCATTTTCAACGTTACAGCCTGTAAATACTTGTCCGTCAGATGTCAGGAGTGATGCACCGACATGAAATCCCGAATATTTACAGTAAGCCTTTTCTGCTGATTTTACGGCAATATTGAACAGTTCATCATAATTCATGATTTTTCACCTATTTTACGCTTTTTTCCGTCGGGTGTCATGATATATGTATTCTGCAATTGTGCTTTAAGGTTGCCTGTTACTGACTGTCTGTATTCGTTGCGTAACTGTGTCTGTTCGGCTTTTTCTTCATCTGTCAAGCCGATAGTCTTTGATTTTCTTGCAAGTTCATTTATTCTGTCAAGTTTTTCCTGTGTCATAAAAAAATCCTCCTTTATATTTCAAAGAAAACCCTCATCATCTTCAGGCTTTATCCTGTAATCATCAAAACTTATTTTACATTCGGGTTCGTCCATAACTCCGTCTTCTGCATTTTCTTCATCACGTATATAAGACGCTGTAAGCATTACAAAATGCGGATAACCGACATCATCTTTTATACTGTCATCAAGCTTTTTCATTATATTTATTATTATGGGCAAAAAGAATGTGGGAATCAGAAATACTATATGTACTGCCGACAGTATAAGCATAAGCACTAATGCAAGTATCCAGCTAAAAATTTTACGTATATAAATGAGATAAACTGTCATTAATGCAAGTACAATCGCTGATGCCATGCAGAGCCATATATTTTTACTTGTGTACAGAAGTATTGACGGCATCAGTTTGCACGCTTCAACTTTTTGCGGTGTATATATAAAAAAATTCAGCATAGCACAACCCAGTGTGGCGGAAAGAAGTGAGACAGTTCCCCATAATTCGCCAAGAAAAAAATGACGTTTCCTCTGCATTTCACGGAAATGGTCGTTTAACTCATGGACTTCCGCATACATATCAGCAGAAGTTACATTGACTGTTGCACTGTCTATATTCTCTTGAGTTACATATTTCAGGTCAGAAAGTTTCACTGTTTTATTATAGTACCTGTTGAAAAAGTTCATTTTCGCAGTCCTTTCATATAAAGTTATGGAAACATATAACGGCACATATAGACTGTTATTGCAATCATTCCAGTTTCAAGGATTATGGAAGCAATAATGAGTTCGGTTGCCTTTATGAAATCATATTTTTTCACGCAGGAATTTTTGTGATTTTCTGTATCATATATAACAGGTACTTTGTCAAAGCCGATTTCATATTTATTCAACTGCGAATCGCTTTTGCACTCATATTTTTTGCCGTCAACAATGTATACAACGTAGCTTACACCTCTGACAGCGGCACGACTTATAAGAGTGCCATAGATATGTATACCTTTTTTATTAAGCCTGATTACACGACATAACTCACTTGCTGACATATATGTCATTACTGAAATAATAAGATTGAAAAGTACAAGAATGCCTGTTGCAAAACCATTGTCAAACCCGAAAATCCATATACAGATAAGAAAGATTGCAACTACTGTAAAAGCAAATAAAAATATTCCGCAAAGAATCTTAAAAGCAATTTTTCTTGTGGATTTGTTTATCAGCAGACATATAAATATTGCTCCCCAGAACATAAATATCCCGTATTCGTCAAGTATATCCCAGATATTCATTTTAAGAAACATAATAATCCCCCTGTTTCCCCATTTTCATTATATTATACACCATATTAACAAGTTTGTCAACTTTTAGGTAAAGACTTTACAAAAAAATTTTTTTCTGATATAATAATTTGTATAGATAATTAAAAATTTACTGAAAGTATTGCATTTTTTGTAAAGAGGGAGTAAAATGAAAATCAGTAGTATTGTATGCGAATATAATCCGTTTCACAACGGTCACTTATATCATATTTTAGAAACAAGAAAAAACGGTGCAACTCATATTATAGCTGTTATGAGCGGAAATTTTGTACAGCGTGGAGATGTTGCAGTACTTGATAAATTCACCCGTGCGGAACTTGCTGTCAAGAGCGGAGTTGATTTAGTTGTTGAACTGCCTGTTGCGTACTGCTTGTCATCAGCAGAAATTTTTGCAAGAGGTGCTGTTTATCTGCTTGACAGTTTAGGAGTTGTTGACGAAATATCGTTCGGCAGTGAGTGCGGAAATGTTGACAGGCTTATTTCCGCAATGAATAAAGCTGATGAAGTTGCAGAATCTACAGTTATGCGTGAACTCATGGGAGCAGGCATGACTTATCCACGTGCATTGAGTACTGTACTTGATGCGGAAACAGCGGAACTTATTGCAGAGCCTAATAATATTCTTGCTGTTGAATATCTTAAAGCATTGAAATATTTTGATTCTGCAATAAAGCCATTTACTGTGAAACGTGCAGGGGCTTCACATGACAGCATGAATATTTCCGAAGGATTTGCAAGTGCATCATATATAAGGGTGCATATTAAGTCAGCAGATAATTTTGTCCCTGAAATATGGGCAGATGCACTGAAAAATGATATAGCACTGCTGAAAAGACTTGAAAGACTGATTCTGTATAAAGTACGCACTGTTTCTGATGAGGAATTATCAGCCGTAAATGACATATCAGGCGGACTTATTCAGCGTATATATGGCAATAATGCAGATTCACTTGAAAATCTGCTTGAATCAGTAAAGACAAAGTGCTTTACTATGGCAAGAATAAAGCGTGTACTGCTTTCTATGCTTATCGGCATAACAAAGAATGATATTTCAATATTACCGCCTTATGTGAGGGTACTTGCATTCAACGAAAAAGGCAGGGAAATACTTGCATTTGCAAAAAAATCAAAGAAAATACCAGTCGGAACATCTCTTGCAAAGCTTGGCAGATTAAATGCAGATGCTCAAAGATATGCTGAAATTGAATCAACAGCAACTGATATATATTCGCTTGCTTTTGAAAATATATTACAGGCAAATACAGACTATACGAGAAAGATTAAGGAGACAAAATGAGAAAGTCAATTTTATTTATATCATGTATTATGATTACGGCTATGTTTACATCATGTGGCAGAACTATTCGTCTTACTGGTGAAAATATTATAACAGATGTAAAGGCAGAGTATCAGGAAACAGCTGTTCCGACTACTGTTACAACAACAGTTCCAGTAACTGAACCTGTAACAGAGGGAAAGCCACAGCGTCTGAATGTAAATACAAAGATGCCAAAAGATTATAAACTGTCCGAATCATGTGTTATAGAGAGATTTGAAACAGTAATGCAAGAGCCTGAACTTCCTACAGGGTGTGAGATTACCGCACTTGCACAGACAATCAATTTCTATGGATTTGATATTGATAAGGTTGAGCTTTGCGATGTATTTATGCCGGTTGATTATGATGGCTATTATACTATGGACGATGTGTATCTTGGTGACCCACATTCAACAAATGGTTTCGGCTGTAATGCACCAGTTATCACCAATACAGCAAATGATTACTTTGATTATATTGGTTCTGACTGGTATGCAAAAAATCTTTCTGGAATTTCTCTTGATGAAGTTTTCTATCAGATTGAACAGAGCAGACCTGTTGTTATATGGACGACCATAGACCAGAGAGAAACTCATGCTGTTTTTGAGTTCAGACTTGGTTGCGGAGAGGATTTCTATTTCAATCCATATCAGCATTGTGTAACGATATATGGGTATGACAAAGAAAGAGGAATAGTGAACATAGCCGACCCACTGAAAGGCAATGTTGAATATGATATGGACAGATTTTCACGTATATATGAGGTTATGGAGCAACAGGCTGTTGTGTTAATCGGCAATGAGGAATCAAAAGGAAAAGTATATACATCAAAGAAAGAACAGAAAAAATGGCTTGAAATAAATCGTCCGAAAGAGGAGGAAACAACAGAATCTTCTACAACAAAAACAACTTCAACAGGTAAAGCAACATGATAAAATCGGTGATTTTTGATTTGGACGGCACTTTGATTGACTCAATGCAGGTATGGTATAAGGTGGATAAGCAGTTTCTGATTGAAAACGGCATAGAAAATCCACCGCCTGAAATATCAGAGAGAGTTAAAAAGATGACTATTTTTCAATCGTCACAGCTTTTCATTGACGAATTTAACCTGAAATGCACACAAGAATACGTGATAAACAGGATAGAAGAACTTGTGCGGATTGAATATGCGGAGAGAATACCTCTGAAGCCTTTTGTAAATGAAATTCTGAACGTTCTTGACAGCATGAATATACCGTACTGTATTGCTACAGCTACATACAAATCGCTTGCACAAGCCGTTCTGAAAAGATGTGGAATTATCGAACGTTTCAGGTTTATATTGACAGATGTTGAATATCCAAACGGAAAAAATTTTCCTGATATATTTCTTGGTGCTTGTGAGCGTTTCGGTACAAAACCGCATGAAACACTTGTTGTGGAAGATTCACTGCACTGCATAGAGACAGCAAAAAAAGCAGGATTTCCTGTTGTAGCTGTATACGACAAGGCATCTGAAATTGACAGAAAAGCAATAGAAAATACAGCAGATTATTATTTTGAATCAATAAATAAGATAAGGGATTTGATTAAATGAGTAAAGTAATGGTTGGAATGAGCGGAGGCGTAGACAGTTCAGTGTGTGCATTGTTACTGCATGAGCAGGGCTATGATGTGACAGGTGTAACGCTGACAATGTTTAATAGTGATGATATAGTAAGTACGGAGAAAAAATGCGGTTCACTATCTGATGTGCGTGACGCTGAAAGTGTTGCACATAATCTTGGATTTGAGCATATGACATTCAATTTCCGTGACTGTTTTCGTGAAAAGGTCATGAAATCTTTTGCGGACAGCTACATATCAGGAAAAACGCCGAATCCGTGTATAGAGTGCAACAGGTATGTGAAGTTTGGCAAGATGCTTGAAACTGCTCTTGAAAACGGTTTTGACTATATAGCAACAGGTCATTATGCTGTTGTTGAGTACGACGAAAAAAGTGGTCGATACCTGCTTAAACGTTCAGCAGACAGAACAAAAGACCAGACTTATGTGCTGTATTCGCTCACGCAGGAACAGCTTGCACATATTATTTTTCCTCTTGGCAATCTTTCAAAATCAGAAGTGCGACAGCTTGCGGAAAAATATAATCTTGTCAACGCAGATAAGCCAGACAGTCAGGATATATGCTTTGTACCTGATGGCAACTATGTTGAATTTATAAAGAAGTTTGCGGAGTACGAACAGACAGAGGGAAATTTTGTTGATACATACGGAAAAATTCTCGGCACACACAAAGGTATCATCAATTATACTATCGGTCAGCGGAAAGGTCTTGGAATTGCACTCGGCAAGCCTGCATATGTTGTAAGCAAAGATATATCGGCAAATACAGTTACTCTTGGTGACGAGCAGGAACTATATACAAGCACTCTCACTGCAACAGATGTCAATTTAATATCAGTTGAGAAAATTACAGAGCCTATGCGTATCACCGCAAAAACACGCTACACACAAAAGGAAACACCTGCTACACTATCATGTAATAACGGAGTGTATACGGTCGATTTTGATGTACCACAAAGAGCCATTACAAGCGGACAGGCTGTTGTATTCTATGATGGCGATATTGTTGTTGGCGGTGGAACAATTGTTTGATAGAGGACAGAATTATGGAATATAAATACGAAAAGCTGACGGAGAAAATATATGTATGCGCATCTGTTGAACACCGTTTCGGGACAGATGCTTTTTTGCTTACTTATTTTTCAAAGTACAGACAGAAAGACAAGGTATGCGATTTAGGTACGGGGTGCGGAATAATACCGCTTATAATGCAGAAAAACCGATCTCCGAAGATTATATATGCAGTGGATATTCAGGAAAATGCAGTTGAACAGCTTAAACTTGGCATAGAAAAAAGCGGAGTATCAGGCATTGTGCCGATATGTGCTGATTTAAGAGAACTATGGCAAGATGCACCAATAGGACAGCTTGACCTTGTAACCTGCAATCCGCCTTATTTTGTTGAAACGGCAGGTTTTCAGAGTGCATTGACTGCTCAAAGAATAGCACGTCATGAGGTTATGTGCAATATAAATGACGTATGCAGAACGGCTGAAAAACTTCTTAAATTCGGTGGCAGATTATGTATATGCAATCGTCCTGAACGTTTGAGCGATGTTATATATGCTATGAAAAGCAATAATATTGAGCCAAAAAGAGTACGTTTTGTATCAAAGAATCCTGCTGAATCACCATGGCTGTTTCTGATTGAGGGAAAAAAAGGTTCTAAACCGTTCATGCAGATTGAACCGCAATTGTATGTACGTGACGGTGAGGGCTTTACGGACGAATTACAGCAAATCTACAACACAGGAAAGGAATAGTCAAATATGTTATCGGATTTTTTTGGAACTATAATATGGATATTGATACTGCTTTATCCCTTTGTTTTGACATTTGCGAATGTGTCCAAATTTTTCGTGAAAACAAAACTTCCTGAAATTGCACTTGATATTTTCGGTTGTTTTGCTGGTCTTTTTATGGTGTTCATGCTGTGTGGTGCTTTGAGTATAACAGATGCTGACTATGACACGGCAGTATATCCATTTGAACATCATTCACCATTGCACAGTGAATATGGTGTTATAGTCTGGATTATAATTCTTATGGGTTATCTTGGTTTGCTGATTCTTGGAATATTCAAGCCTGAAAAACTTTCGCCGATTATTTCGGCTGTCTCAATCGGATTTACTCTGCTTGGCATAATGACAGGCGGACTGATTTATCTTCAGCTTATCAAAAATTTTTTGGGAGGTGGTGAAATAGCTTATCTTTTCTTGCTGTTGTACTATGTAAATGTAATACTTCTTGCTGTAAGGCGAATAAGATTCCACATAAAAGAACACGTCAGGCTTGTCAATGAGCGTGATACGGTTTTCCGTACATCTTTCGGGGCATGGCTGTATAAGGTCATGTCAAAGGTTTCATCAATGACCCTGTTCTGCTTTGCACTTATTTTTCCGATAGCGGTAATATTTGAGATACTGTTTATTATATGCGGACAAGGTGCTGACGGCTTTATAAAGGCATTTACAATGACTGCTGACTGGACGTTTTCAACACAAATACCACCGCCACCGCTTGACTATGAGGGGCATTATCTCTGTACCGTTGCATCAGGCGGACACAAAAAATTAGTAAAGCCATTGCGATTTGGTATACGTCACGGCGATAAGATTATTGTAAATCGACAATTACTGACAGCAAACGCATTTGAGGATTTGATAATGGAGAAAATGCCGAAATTCCATAAATTCATAAGGGGAGTATATGACAAATACGGCTATCCGATTTCAAAGCACATAACAACGCCGTTTCGTGCGGATATTGTCTATATAGTTATGAAACCTCTGGAATTGCTGTTTGTGTTTGTACTGTACCTTTGCGATACTCACCCCGAAAACAGAATAGCGGTGCAGTATTCAGAATATAAGAAATGAGGGGAAAAATGGGTATACTTTATATAATCGGTACACCGATAGGCAATTTAGAGGATATTACACTTCGTCAGCTTAGAATGCTTGAGGAAGTAGACTTTATCTGTGCGGAAGATACAAGGGTTACAGTTAAAATTCTGAATCATTATGAAATAAAAAAAGAACTTGTAAGCTTTCATGAGCATAGTTCCCGTGCAGATGCACAACGTATAATAGACAGAATATTATCGGGAGAAAATGCAGGAATAGTAACAGATGCAGGTATGCCGTGTATCTCCGACCCCGGAGAAGTTCTTGTGCGTATGTGTGCGGAGAATAATATAGAAGTGAAAGCTGTTCCCAGTCCTACAGCAGTAACAACAGCTGTTGCATTATCGGGAATGAGTGTAAAGCGTTTCACTTTTGAGGGCTTTATTCCTGTTCCGAAAAAAGAACGTGCAGAACGTCTTGAACTTCTGCGGAATGAAACGGCTGTAATGGTTTTCTATGAAGCACCACACAAGCTGAAAAATACTCTTGCTGATTTGGCTGATTTTTTCGGAGTGGACAGAAAAATTTCAGTCTGCCGTGAACTCACAAAGATTCATGAACAGGTTATCCGCATGACATTAGGTGAAGCAGTTGAGTATTACAATACAAATGAGCCAAGAGGGGAGTTTGTGCTTGTAGTTGAGGGCAGGAGTGCGGAGAATACAGGCAAGCCGACACTTCAACAGGCAATGGAGCAGGTAAATAAGCTTATAGAAATGGGAGAAAAGCCGACAGACGCTTGTAAAGCTGTTGCAAAGGAAACAGGATTCAGGAAAAGCGAACTCTATTCAGCATTGCAAAATTGACAATTTTGTGAAATTATACAAAAACTATTGCATTATCATAAAAATTATGCTATAATTAATCAGGGATTTTTTATTTTCACCCGAATATAATTTAAAGTAATAATTTTTAGTGAGGTTATAGTTATGATAGATTTACATTGTCACACAACATTTTCAGACGGCTCTCTTGGTATAGAGGACATCATTTTACAGGCAAAGCGTACAGGCATTGAGTGGATTTCAATTACAGACCACGACACAACAGCATCATTTTCACGTGCGGACATTCTCGGAAAGCGTGAGGGCGTTAAGATTATGCACGGAATTGAACTTTCTGCATGGGACAAGGCAAGAGGAGCGAAAGTACATATTTTGTGCTATGCACCACAGAAGCCTAACCGCCTTGAAATTCTCTGTATGAAATCATGTGAGATACGCAAGGAATGTTCAAAAGAGATGATTGCAAAAGTTATGGAGAAATTTCCGATAACGCTTGAAAGCATACTCAAATACACAACAGCATCAAAAAGTATCTTCAAACAGCACATAATGAGAGCATTGATAAATTATGGCTATGCACTTGAATTTTACGGCGAACTTGACCATGAATTATTTAACCGCAAGAACGGCAGTTGTTATGTTGAAAGAGAATATCCCGATGTAAATCAGGTTATCGACCTGATACACGTTGCACAGGGAGTTGCTGTAATGGCTCACCCTGCACAATATGACAATATAGAACTTCTGGAAGAACTTGCAAAGGCAGGACGTATTGATGGCGTGGAAATCGGACACTATTCAGCCGACGAAAATTATCGTCGTGAACTCAATGCAATCGCCGACAGATACGGACTTATAAAAACAGGCGGTTCGGATTTTCACGGATTATATAATGCCGTACCGACACATTTAGGAAGCGAAACAACAACAAAAGAAAATCTTGATAGAATTTTAAAGGCAGTGAAAAAGTGAAATCAAAGAAAATGACGGTTATATTATTTTTAATATTTTTAACAATGCTTGTATTTTTCTTTCTTCCGTTGCAGTTCGGAATAATCAATATAGGCAATATCACAGGAACATTAATAAGCGGATTATTTGCAGTTGCATTTCTTTTTCCGAATAAGAGCAGAGAACTTATACAGCGTCTCTGCTCAACCTCATGCGGAAAGACTGTTTTTGCAGTTGCAGGGGGATTATTTGCACTATGCCTGCTTATTGCAATAGTGATAAGCGGATTTATGATAAAGGAAATGAACGACAAGCCGAAAACAGATACTACAGTTGTAGTATTAGGCTGTCAGGTTAGAGGAACAGACCCGAGTCTTATGCTTCGCCGTCGACTTAATACAGCTTATGACTATTTGGTGGAGCATGAGAACATAAAAGTTATTGTATCAGGCGGACAAGGTGAGGACGAAACAATCAGCGAGGCGCAGTGTATGTATGATTATCTTGTTGCAAAGGGTATTTCGTCCGACAGAATATATATAGAGGACAAGTCCATCAATACAAGTGAAAATATTGCTTTTTCAAAGCAGATAATCGAAAAAGAAAATCTATGTCCTGATATAACAATAGTAACGGACGGTTTTCATCAGCTCCGTGCAGATATGTTCGCAAAGGAGCAGGGCATAAAATCGTACAATCTGTCAGCAAATACACCATTTTATCTTGTGCCTACTTACTGGGTGCGTGAATGGTTCGGAATAATATACTATAAAATATTTTAGGAGAAACATATGTTAAAAAAATCATTATCAATAATTCTTGCACTTGCTTCAGGAATTATTCCAGCAGATAAAAGTGCATCATTCAGCCATAATTTTTCATTGTCTGCACCTGTTTTTCGACAGAATACGGACGGTACAACACAAATGCTCCCGACACTAACACCCATGAAAGAATATGTCAATATAAAGGGCAGTTCAGATAATCTTCCGGAAAAATTTGATTTGCGTGATATGGGTAAAATGACCCCCGTGCGTGACCAGTCAGAATATGGCACTTGCTGGGTTCATTCAGCTATTGCAAGTGCAGAGACAAGTATAATCGACAGCAAGCCCGATATAGATTTATCGGAGTTCCATACGGCTTACTACGTGTATTCAGGTGATGAGCAGGTTACACTTCCAGATGATGATTTATATTCCCTGCTCAATCAGGGCGGGACAAACTATGCTGTTACAAATTTGTGGTCGCAGTGGATAGGTCCTGTATTTGAAAAGCGTCTGCGATATGGTGATGAAGCATTTTTTGAAGATGATGAAGATGTGGAAATGATGAAATACAAGTCTGACTATCATCTGAAAAATGCGTATTCATTTGACTATAACAAGGAAAGAACAAATTTTGACGAAGTAAACACTCTTATCAAGCAGTTCGTCCGCAACGGTCAGGCGGTTGATGTTTCATTCTATTCAGATAAAATTAATTTATACAGCTCGGAATATTCCTCTACCAACAGCACAAAGAAAGCAAAATTTGCTAATCATTCGGTAGTGATTATGGGCTGGGACGATAATTATCCTGCCGAAAATTTCATAGTAAAGCCCGAACACAACGGCGCATGGCTTGTAAAGAACAGCTGGGGAGAAAGTTTCGGCGATAACGGCTATATGTGGATTTCCTATGATGATACTTCATTGTGTGAATTTGCTGTTTATGAGTTAGAGGATTCAGACAAATATACATATAATTATCATCATGATACTTTTGTTGCATTGCAGTCGCTTTCTGCTGATGATTCAGACGTAAACAATGGCTCATATATGGCAAATGTATTTCATAATTACTACGATGAAACACAGATTGAAGCAGTCTCTACTTATATTAATGTACCCGATACGGATTATGAGATAACAGTATATACAAATCTCACTGATGTATCAAATCCAACTTCGGGAACGCCGTCAGCAGTAACAAGAGGTCATCAGGAGCTTACTGGCTATTTCACATTGCCTTTAGATGATTATGCTATTGTCGGCGAAGATGAAGATTTTTCCGTTGTGGTGAAATTATACAGCGAAAACTCACCGTATGTTATTCCTGTTGAAACAAGTCTGAATGTAACGGACGACGAAACAGGAGAAATTGCAAGTTTAGGCAGTTTTACTACATATGAGGGTATAATGCAGTATACCAATGAAAACGAAAGTTTCTACAGTGCGGACGGCATAGAATGGTATGATGTATACGGCGAAAATTACGTCTATACAGAGGAAGAAGAACAGATGTTGCTTGCACAGCTTGAGGAAGAACTTTTTGACGGTTTAGAAGAAGATGATACAGAAGAATTGTTAAATGCTGAAATGACAATGGAATTATATAAAGGTCTGTTTGAATCAGGTACAGTGGCGGTAACTATGGGAAATATTTCTCTTAAAGCTATCGGAAATCCTGTCGGATATGTTGTCGATTTTTCACATGATTCAGGAGTTGTTCCAGACGGCACGGAAATTGAAATATCTGCAAAAAACGGAGAAAAAGTGTATCTTATTCTGAATAATGAACTAATTGAATATACTGAGCCTATAAAGATTACAGAATATACTGAAATATGTGCAAGCTATAACGAAAAAGCATATTGTTTGAGAACATATATTCCTGAATCCGCTTTTGTCGGTTATGGTGATGTTGACGGCAACGGCATTGTTGATTCAGCTGATGCAAGTCTTGTTTTGGAGGCTTATGCTTACTCCTCAACAACAGGATATGAACTTTTTCAGGGATTTATTGCCGATTATGCCGACTTCAATCAGGATAATATGACAGATGCCAATGATGCAAGCGGTATACTTGCACTCTATGCAGAAAATTCCACAAAGTGAACAAAAGTACGACGTATAATAAGACAAAAAATTGTAACGGTTAGTGAATACCAATAAATTCAACAGTGCATATAT
>CAMWKY010000005.1 GCA_947174965.1 uncultured Ruminococcus sp.
TAGTAAAAGTGAGTATGGCGGAAACAATTCGTAATATATTTATCTTTCTCATATGTAAAAAACACCTCATTTCATATTATATTATACACCATAATTCATAATTTGTAAATAGTCTGGAATTTGTAACCATTTAGTAACCATTTATTCTGAAAATCACTTGTAACGTTTTTTTAAAGGTGGTATAATATATTTGTATGCAAAATTTTTCATACATGACATTATATAATTTCGGAGGTTAAAATGAAATCTTTCTTTTCAAACGTATGGACGAAACGATTTGTAGCAATTATAGCATCTCTTTATACAGTCGGAGTGTGTTATCTTGCCTACTTCTCAATTTTCTATTCTTTCCATATTGATGACAGACTTTCGCTCTGTCTTGTTGTCTCGTCAGTATCAGTTATAGCATTGATTCTCATGCTTTATACAAGAAAACAAATTCTTACAAAATTATCAAGTTTTCTCATACTGATTTTTATGGTTCCTGTTGTCTTGTTGAATTTCAGTGAAAAAAGTCTTATCATCCCTATTATAATAATGGGTATTCTGATACTGCTTTTTTCAGGTGCAGGCGAAGGAACAAAAACCGTTATCGGAACAGTGATACTTCTTATGTATGTTTTCAGTGCTTTAGGTTACTTTTTGTTTACGTCATTTTTTGTAACTGTTGCAAAAACAGAAGTAATTGAAAGCGGAGAATCTCCGTCGGGAAAATACCGCTATTCCATAATAAATACAGAGGATACATCAAACGGCAGTACGGCTGTATACATAGAGCCGAACTATGCAGATGTGACTTATCCTTTTATAAAATTCAAGCTGAAAAATATTAAACGTGCTGTTTATCAGGTTCGCCCTATGTGCGAGGAGATAAACATTGAGTGGACAAGCGAAAGCCGTGCAGATATATCAGAACAGCTTAATGAAATTTCTGATAATATAGAAGTAAGTCTTTCACAAGAAGAACTTGAATCTTTGGGTTACACTATGGAAAACACACTTGAAGTAGCAAATGTAAATGTGCGTATTCTGCTTGATGCTGGTTTTACTGCTTCTGACGTTCGATCGATAAAGCTTGATGATTTAAGTGTTGAACAGCTTGCACTTTTTGATATAGGCAGAGAAAAATCAGGCAGATATTATGTTCTTAATCCTACAGATGAACTTATTGAAAAAACAAAAAAGACATCAGCAGACAGAATATATTTTACCGAACTTAATAAAAAACAACTCAAAATTTTCAACAACTCACATCTTGATGAATATGACAGAAGACTTTTTGAAATTCAGAAAAATTATTCTGTTCCTTTTAAAAGTCTTACAGATGCACAGTTAGCAGGTTTCGGAATTTCTGAATCAGGTGATGTTCTCAAATTCAATGGCAAAGTATGTTTCAGATACTATGTTGCAGAACTTGAAAATTATTTTGATGTAGACTCAAGGGCATTGTCTCTTGAACTTCTCAATCCTACAAACTGATTTGCAGTAAATTTCAATAAATGCGTATAATTTCCTTTAATTTGTCAACAATAATGACGGAGGTGTTATACGTGAAAAAATTTTCAGATAACAAAAAAGGCTCAAAAGGATTTTATACAGCATTGGGAATAAGTGCAGTTATGATTGGCTCAGCCTGTTATTTTGCATATGAACAGGGCGAAAAGCTTACAAATGAATTTAGTGCAAAGAACAGTGTTTCAGAATCAAACAAGCCTGTTGACAGAACAGTTGAAAATGTACCGAAAATAACGACTGAATTTGTCTACAGACAAACAACAACAGCACAGACCACAACAAGAGTTTCAGTTGCTACAGCTCCGCCTGTAGAGACAGCTCCGCCTGTTGTAACAATTCCGTCAGCTGAAATCTATGATTATGAGGAACAGCCCGTTTACAATGAAACAGAGGAAGAAGCAGAAGCTGAACCAGCAGGAGTAGTAAAACTTGAAAATGTCAAGTACCCTCTGGCAGATATAAATGAAATTGTTGGTGCATTCAGTGGCGGTGAACTTGTAAAAAGCATTACAACAGGCTCATGGCAGACCCATAACGGCATTGATATTCTGGCAGAAGTAGGGTCAGAAGTATATGCAGTATCAAACGGCGAAGTTACAGAAATCAAAAACGACCCTGTATGGGGTGTAACTGTTCTTATCGACCATCACAATGGCTTTATGACTAAATACTGCGGTTTATCAAATGGGCTTGACGTTCAGTGCGGTGATATGGTTATAAGCGGTGATTTAATTGGCACTGTCGGAAATACTGCTGATATTGAAAGCGCATTGTCTCCGCATCTTCATATGGAACTGACACACAACGGAAACTATATCGACCCACTTTCAGCACTTAAATAATACAAAAATTCCCCTTTACATAGGGGAATTTACATATAAGGTGATTTTATGATTAAGGATATAACGGCACAAGCAGAATTAAGTCTGCGTAAAAAATTCAAGAAAAGTATATGGTGTAAATTCACAAAAGCTATAAATGAATATGAACTGATTCAGCCGAATGACAAAATAGCTGTCTGCATTTCAGGCGGTAAAGATTCTATGCTCATGGCAAAGCTTTTTCAGGAACTCAAAAGACACGATAAATTTCCGTTTGAACTTGTTTTTCTTGTAATGAATCCGGGATATAACGAAAAAAATCTGCAACAGATTAAGTATAATGCAGAAATTCTGTCAATACCGATTGAAATTTTTGAATCGGATATTTTCGGTTCGGTTTTGCATATAGAAAAAAATCCGTGCTATATCTGCGCAAGAATGAGACGTGGTTATCTCTACAGCAAAGCAAAGGAACTTGGCTGTAACAAAATAGCTCTCGGACATCATTTTGATGATGTTATTGAGACAATATTAATGGGTATGCTTTATGGCGGACAGATTCAGACGATGATGCCTAAACTGCACAGCACAAATTTTGAGGGTATGGAGCTTATCCGTCCGATGTACCTCATAAGAGAGAACGACATAAAGCATTGGTGCTGTTATAACGACCTACAGTTTATACAGTGTGCGTGCAGATTCACGGAAACCTGCTCCGATATTGACGAAAACGGACAGTCAGCATCAAAACGCATGGAAACAAAGCATCTTATAGCAGAACTGAAAAAAATTAATCCGCAGGTTGAAAAAAATATCTTCAGAAGCGTTGAAAATGTCAATCTCAATACGCTTATAGCCTACAAAGACGAAAATGGCACACATAATTTTCTTGATACATACAACAAAAAGGGACGCAAATAAGCGTCCTTTTTTAGCCTGATTTCTTATTCTTCCTCTTTTTTTATCTTAAAAATCGCACGCAATATCCCCGATAAAAATTTTGGACTTTTTATTACTACTATTTTCATTTTATGTACCCCCTTTTCAGTGATGTATTATATTATATTCACTGAATCGGATTTGGTTACATCTTTGAACGCACAATAAGCACAAGTCCTGAATCTATCTGCAAAACAGCCTTGTTTTCCGTGATTTCGTTGCTTACACCTATAGGAAAATTTTTTTCAAGTTCAAAATCGTATAAAGGATATTTCACACCGTAATATTTTTTAATCAATGCTTTTTCTGTCAATGAAAAAATCGAAAAATACCAGCCGTCAAGTTTTTTGTACTCCTTACAGCCTGTTCCCTGCACCGTAATTTCATTATCAGCATCAATAATTCTCATATTACAGCCCTTTTCATAGGCGTATACAAGTACCTGTATATTTGCAAAAGCATGGTCAAATCTTTTTCCTAATGCGCCGTATAAGCATATATCTGTACAGCCGTTTTCTATTGCCGTCCTGACAGCAAGCATTGTGTCTGTATCGTCTTTTTCGGGAAGACTTCTGTAAATCATTACATTTTCTGGCAGATTTTCTGTATATGAATCAAAATCGCCTACAATAATATCGGGAACTATGTCAAGTTTTCGGGCATAGTTATATCCACTGTCCGCACATATCACAAGATTACAGCTTTTTCTGATTTCAGACACATCTATAAAAGATAAGTCCTTTATCTCACCGCCTGCAAAAATTGCACATCTCATTTAAGTTCCCACTCCTTAAGCTGTTTTGCCTCATCATACATAGCACAATAGCTTTCATGCCTTATTTTTGGTATTATACCATTTGCAACCGCTTCAACAACTGCACAGCCTTTTTCGCAGGTGTGAGAGCAGTCACGAAAAAGACAATTTTCAGTATAATCAACAAACTCACGGAAACAGCCTGCAAGTTCCTCTTTTCGTATTATGTCATAACGGTTAGTTTCAAATGTAGAAAATCCGGGAGTATCAGCAATATATCCGCCGTCCTTCAGCCTGTAAAGTTCCGCATGACGTGTAGTGTGCCTTCCTCTGCCAAGCTTTTTGCTTATCTCACCTGTAGGAATATTCAAATCAGGGTCAACAGCATTAAGAAGTGTTGACTTTCCTGCTCCTGAATTTCCAGTAAACGCACTTATTTTCCCTTTGAGAAGTTCACGCACTGCCTGTATTGATGATGCACTGTTATAGTCTGCTTCAAAAACCTTTATTCCTATTGAACTGTATACATCTTTTATCGGCTTGCTGTCACCTAAATCAATCTTTGTTATGATTATAACAGGCTCAATATTTTTATACTCTGCAATGGCAATAAACTTGTCAAGGATAAGAAAATTAGGCACGGGACTTACAGTTGATACAATAAAAATAATCTGCTCAAGATTTGCAAGAGGAGGTCTTATAAGAAAATTTTTCCTTTCGCCTATTTCAGAGATAACGCCATTTTCTACAATCACATTATCGCCAACAGATGGGCTTATTCCTTTTTTGCGGAAAATTCCTCTTGCCTTACATTCAAAAATGCCGTCAGGGGACTCCACTGTATAGAGTCCCCCTAAGCATTTCAGTATAATTCCGCTTGTTTTACCAGCGTTTACCATGTTCCGTTTCCGCCACCGTTATTGTTTCCATACCAGTACCAGAAACCGTCTGTACCCCATTCGCCATTTACGAATGGCTCATACCACTGCCATGTTGAACCGCCGTCAATCCATGCGCCGTTGCCGCCATTGTTATACCACTCCCATACACCGTTGTGATAGTCGCCGTACCAACGCCATACACCATTTACATAGTCGCCGTTTACACCCTCATTATAATAGATGAAAGTTCCGTCAACATAATCACCTTGTGGCTCTGTTGGTTCTTGAGTTGTCGGCTCTTGTGTTTCAGTTGTCTGTTGTTCAGGGAATCCTTCTACCTGCTCAAATGCTGCACGAATGTCACCGCCTGCTGTACATACTGCTGTAGAATCTGCAAAATTAAAGGTATATGTGCCAATAGTTGCTTTCTTTGAGTTGTTAAGGTTAGTGAGCTGAACTGTAACGCTTACGTCCTCACCTGAACCGATAATATTTTGAGTATATGATGACATTATAGGACAGTATATATGTGTTGAATCCTGAATGTTCATAGTACCGTCTTCGTTCTTGAACATAAATCCGATAACGAAACGTCCGTCAGCATCAGCCGGTAAGTCAATCTGGAATGGTACTTCACCGTCAGGCTTTTTGCCATTACTTACATAGAAAGTGATTGTTGTACCAACTTCAACTTTTTCGTTTTCTTCAATGGACTGCTTTACAACCTTGCCTTCATCTTCATAAGATGCTATAGGCTGAGGGTCAACCTTAAGACCTTTATATCCTGCAAGCATTGATGCGTCATCAATTGTCATGCCAACCCAGTTGTCAATTTTAATCTGTCCTGCTTCCTGACCCATACTTACATAAACAATAACAGTTGAATCAATGTGCGCTTTCTGTCCTGCTTCAGGCTCTGTCTTGATAACTTTACCTTTTTCTACTTCTGTACTTGGTGTATTCTTGATTTCAGCTTTAAGGTGGAATTGTTCAAGAATATCCTGTGCAAGCTGTGAATTTTTTTCCGTTACATCAGGTACTTCTACAGTTTCCATGCCCTTGCTTATCTTTACTTTAACGGTATCACCTTTCTTGAACTCTGTACCCGGCTCTAAATCCTGATAAATAATGACACCTGCTTCTGCTTCGTCAAATTCCTGTCCGTCCTCCTGAAATCTGATGTTATTTCCATACGCACTTTGAGCGTCCTGGAAATCCATACCAACAACATCAGGCATTCTCCAGTCATTTGTCTGGGTTGTATTTGAAATCATATCCGAAAGAAGCATTGAAATGACAATAACTCCGACAATGATAACTACAACCACAACTGCTGTAAGAACAGGAACAGCAAGTGATGAGCGTTCCTCTCCCTCATCGTCATCATCATCATCTTCATCATCATAATCATCATCATTATAATAATCATCATTTGCATAGGCATCAGCATAAGGCTGATTGGAATTGCCATAATAACTGCCATTTCTGTCAGGTGCATATACATTCTGTCTTTCCTGCACTGGCTCGGCATACTCATTTCCTGCCTGCCCTACATATACAGTATCTGCATCATCATCTGTGCCTTCCTCCTGATAATAGCCGAAAACTATATTCGGATTATCCTTGAAATCCATAATATCAGAAATCATTTCGTCTGTATTCTGGTATCTGTCAGCAGGAGCTTTTTCCATAGCTCTAAGTACGATTTCTTCCAGTCCGTCAGGAATATCAGGATTAATAGCTCTTGGACGTTCCGGAATATCGTGCATATGCATCACTGCAATTGCTACGGGATTATCACTGTCAAAAGGTTTCTGCCCTGTAAGCATTTCATACATCATTGCGCCGACTGAATAGATGTCGCTTTTCTGGTCTGTAACGTCACCGCCCGCCTGTTCCGGACTGATATAGTGAACACTGCCAATAGCCTGGTCTGTAGCAGTCTTGCCTTCTTCACGGGCAAATTTTGCGATACCAAAGTCCATGACTTTGATAGTACCGTCGCTGAACATCATTATATTCTGCGGTTTTATATCCCTGTGTACAATGCCCTTATCATGAGCGTGCTGTAATGCACGGAGAATCTGTATCACAAAATGTACAGTATCTTTCCATGTAAGCACCTGTTCTTCCTCAATATACTCTTTAAGAGTAATTCCCTCAATATATTCCATTACAATATATTGTAGCTGGTCAGAAAATCCGACATCATAAATCTTTACAATATTCGGGTGAGAGAGAACTGCAATTGCCTTTGATTCATTTCTGAAACGGCGCAGAAATTCTTCATTCTCTGCATACTCCTTTTTGAGAATTTTGATAGCAACAGGCTTATTGTCAATAACATCTGCACCCTTATAGACTTCAGCCATTCCGCCAACGCCTATGAGTTCAGTTATCTCATATCTGCCATCAAGTTTTTTTCCAATGTACTTGTCCATTGCTTTTCCCTTCCTTTTAAGTTTATTTTAATTAACAGCAAAAATATTATTCATTAGAGATATATGCAATTGTAACATTATCTCTACCGCCTTTATCAAGTGAAAGACTGATAAGAGCGTCTACAGTATCATCAAAACTATTTTCAGAAATAACACCAAATATTTCATCATCACTGCAATAGCCTGACAAACCGTCCGAACAGAGAAGAAGATTTATTTTGTCATCATAGGTGAGAATAAATGTATCAGTAAGCACCGTTTTATCAACTCCGACTGCTCTTGTAAGCATATGTCTTTTCGGGTGATTCTGCATTTCTTCCTCTGTAATTTCTCCCTGCTCATAAAGCATAGTTGCAACGTTATGGTCTGATGTAACCTGATATATTCCCGACTCCTTAACAACAACATATGCACGGCTGTCGCCTACATTTGCAATAAATGCCGCATCTGAATTTACAAAAGCCGCCACACAAGTTGTACCCATGCCAAAATTTGTAAAATCCATTTTGGCTTTTGTGTAAATCACTGAATTAGCTGCTGAAACCGAAGAAATCAGCAGTTTTCGTATTCCGTCATTGTCAAGTTCATCATTATAACCGTCTTTGAATCGTTGGAAAAATTCTCTTATGGCAATTTCACTTGCATCTTTTCCCGCTCGTTCACCGCCCATTCCGTCACATACAACAGCAAGAACATTTCTGCCGAAATATTCACATCTGACTGTATCCTGATTTTCTTCACGTTTCAATCCTATATTTGTATCAAATCTGAACTTCATTTACTCACACCTCCACTCACATTTTTATTTTAATGCATCTCTCCTCAACTGACCACAGGCTGCCTCTATATCACTTCCAAGAGTTCGTCTCACTGTTGCATTTATCCCACGTTTTTCAAGTCGTCCTGCAAATTCAGCTACAGCATTTTTTGCAGTCCTGTAGTTTCTTTCCTTTACCTTGTTCACTGGAATAAGATTGACATGGCAGTTAATTCCACGAAGTAAATCAGCAAGCTTGTCTGCATCTTTATCAGACGAATTTACATTGTCAATTACTGCATATTCAAATGTTATCCGCCGTCCTGTTTCAGCAATATAATATTTGCAGGCTTTTACAAGCTCATCTATATTATATGCACAATTGACAGGCATTATTTCACTCCTTGCAGAATTATCTGCACTATGGAGAGAAATACATAGCGTAAGACCAAGTTTCAGCCCAGCAAGTTCATAAATCTTCGGAACTAATCCGCAGGTTGAAAGCGAAACATGACGCAAACTGAAATTATTTCCGTCCTTATGGGAAAGAATATTCAGAAACTTCATGACATTATCAAAATTATCAAGCGGTTCACCTATGCCCATAAGTACAAGGTTGGAAATCTTTACACCTGAATTTTTCTCCGTCTCATAAATCTGCATGAGCATTTCCGATGGTTCAAGATTCCTCACAAATCCCGCAATAGCCGACGCACAAAATCTACAGCCCATTTTACAGCCCACTTGTGTTGATATGCAGAGACTGTTTCCATAGTGGTATTGCATCAGAACAGTCTCAACAAAATTGCCATCATGAAGTCTATAAAGATATTTTACCGTATTATCTATGCAAGATGCAAGTCTTTTCTGCATAAATAGTCCATTTATACAAAAATTTTCTTTCAGACACTCTCTTAATTGGATAGAAATATCAGTCATTTTGTCAAAATCAAGTACTCTTTTGACGTGAAGCCATTGGAATATTTGTTTTGCCCTGAATTTTTTCTCACCCATTTTCTCAAGTGCCGATTGCAATTCCTGCAAATCAAGACTTAATATGTCAGTTTTTTCCAATGGTTTCACCTCTTTAAGTTAATATTTTTTCCTGAATTTTGCAATGAAGAATCCGTCACTACCCTTTAATCTGAACGGAAAAAGTGTAACAGGATTTTCATGTATAATATCGCAGATTACTGGCATTTCCGCAAGCTCAATTTCAGGGTGATTTTCAAGAAGTCTCTGCACAACATCATCATTTTCCGCTTTTCTCACCGTGCAGGTGGAATATACCATCTCTCCGCCGACAGCAAGGTATTTCAGGGCGTTTTCAGCGATATTATACTGAATATCAGGCAGATTATCAAAATCGGACAGATTCTTGTACTTGATTTCAGGCTTGTTGCGGATTACACCAAGTCCCGAACATGGAACATCACAAAGAATTTTCGTATACTTCGGCAAATCGGGATTGAACTTTGTTGCATCACCTGTTTTTGCCGTAATATTGGCAAGTCCAAGCCGTTTAGCACCGTCACGTATAAGTCCTACACGCTTTTCATGCAAATCAAAAGCGTGTATTTCGCCCTTGCCGTTCATCATCTCTGCCATTGTGAAAGTTTTTCCGCCGGGAGCAGAACATATATCAAGTACAATGTCATTTTCAGTTGGATTCAGTGCCATACAACATACTTGTGATGCAATGCCCTGAACATGAAAAAATCCCGATTTAAAAGCATCTGTATTTATTATATTGCCCGACTTCACTCTATAGCATAAATTATCAGATGATGTTATTTCAAACTTTTCAAGCGATTTTCTTAACTGTTCATCTGTACATTTCAGCGGATTTCTGCGTATATTGACAGCATCTTCTGCTTTCATGGAAAAATCAAGAAAAAGCACTGCTGTATCCATATCATAATCGTTGACAAGATTTTCAACAAGTGGAACAGGAACAGAATATCTTATTGAAATTTCCTTGATACCTCCGCTGTTGCACTCAAATTTTTTGCCGTCCCTTATAAAATTTCTCAATACAGCATTTACCATTCCGCTTGCACTTGTCTTTCTGAACTGCTTTGCAAGTGCCACACTTTCATTGACCGCCGCATTATCAGGTATACCGTCCATAAACAAAAGCTGATAAATTCCGCATCTTAATATAGTTACAACTATGCTGTCCATTTTTTCCAATGGTCGTGAGCAGTATTTTGCTAAAATATAGTCAAGAGAAATTTTCCGCTGAATAACTCCATAATAAATTGCCGTACAAAGTTTTTTTTCTTGTGAATCAAGGTCGGATTTTTCAAGTCCGCTGTTAAGCTGAATATTTGAATAACTGACGTCCCTGAAAGTCTTGTCAAGGAGTTTTGCCGCAAGATAACGTGGATTTGTCATCTTCTGTTTGCCCTCGCAAGAAGTCGGAGAAGCTGCATAATAGATGTAACAAGTGCTGTTACATAGGTCATTGCTGCGGCTGTAAGAACTTTTTTAGCCTGAGAAATCTCATTTACTTCAAGTATTCTGTTATTTTCAAGTGTTTTCAATGCTCTGTCACTTGCGTTGAACTCTGTCGGGAGTGTGACAAGCTGAAACACAACCACAGCACCAAACATTGCAATACCTATATAAATAAGTGACGGAAACAAGTCAAAGATAATCATACCTATAACAAAAACAATATACCACAATTTTGAGCATACATTTACAGCAGGAACTATTGCTGAACGTATCTCAATCGGCTTATAGTGTTCAGCGTGCTGACAAGCATGACCACATTCATGAGCTGCTACACCAATCGCCGCAACAGATGTTTTTCCGTAAACTGAATCAGAAAGACGGATAACATTTTCCTTTGGTGAAAAATGGTCTGTAAGATTTCCTGAAATACGCTCAATTCTTATGTGCTGTAAACCGTTGCTGTCAAGAATCTGCCGTGCAACACGCTCCGCAGTAAGTCCACGTGCATTATTTACAGAACTATATTTCTTGAAAGTGCCTGAAACGTTTAATTGTGCAATGATTGGAAGTCCAATCATAATTAAAACAAAAATCAATTCCATAAAAAACTACTCCTTTAATCAAGTTTTTCGCCTTTTGTCAATTTTCGTCCACGAAGAAAATCAACAGTTTTCATACGTTTACTGCCCTCTAACTGAATTTCGTTAAAAACAATAACTTTATCACTACAGCTTACACCAAATTTTTCCGTATCAGCTATAGTGCCTGATTCTGTGAGAGTGATATTGTCCGCAATTTCAGATGAAAATACTTTCAGTCTTTTTCCGCTGAGTGTTGTAAATCCTGTTACACCTCTGATTATATTGTGAACTTCCTCCGCTGACTTTGTAAAATCAAGACGGCTCATTTCTTTTCTAATCATAGGTGAATAACAGCTTTGTGAATCGTCCTGTTTTTCGGGGTTAAGCGAATTATTTTCAAGTCCTGCAATAGTTTCCATGAGAACATCTCCGCCGATTTCAGAAAGTTGGCTGTATAATTCAGAATATGTCTCATTTTCGCCAATCTTTACAGCTTTCTTTATAAGCATATCGCCTGTATCAAGTCCCTCACTCATCTGCATGGAAGTTACACCTGTTTCCTTTTCGCCATTCAGTAAAACCCAGTTTATCGGAGCAGCTCCTCTGTATTTCGGCAAAAGTGATGCATGAATATTGATACAGCCATATTCTGGCAACTCAAGAACTTCTTTCGGCAGAATCTGTCCATAAGCTGTAACAACAATAAGGTCGGGTGAAATATCATGCAGAATTTTCAGCGAATTTTCAGCGTCCTCACCTTTTCTAAGCGACAAAGGCTGATATACAGGAATATTATATTCAAGTGCCGTTGCTTTGACAGGTGTAGGAATCATCTTATACCCTCTGCCCTTTGGCTTATCAGGTTGAGTGAATACCGCTGAAACATCGTGAACACTTTCAGCAAGCTTTTTCAGACAAGGCACGGCAAAATCAGGAGTTCCCATAAAAACTATTTTCAAAATCATTCCTCCTCGGGTACAAAAAATTCCTCAACAAATTCAGTAAAAACATGACCGTCAAGGTGGTCATTTTCGTGACTTGTGCATTGTGCGGCAAGTTCTGTAAAATCCTTTTCAAACCAGTTGCCGTTTCTGTCCTGCGCTTTCAGACGGACTTTCATAGGTCTTGTAACATATCCCCACACATTAGGGCATGAGAGACAACCCTCCTGCACACGCTGTTTACCCTCTTTCAGTATGATTTCAGGATTTATCGCCTCAACGTTTCCTTCATCAAGGTGCATTATAAAAATTCGTCTGCAAATTCCAATCTGTGGTGCGGCAAGTCCTACACCCTGCGCCTTGTCAAGAGTTTCATGCATATCATCTAAAAGTACAGCAAGTTTTTTGTCAAATTTTTCAACAGGCTTGCAAACCTTATGAAGCATTTCATCTTTATCATTTAAAATTTTTCTAAGTGCCATAATTAATTTATCCTTTTACTATAAAGTTATATGCCAATATCGCCGTTTATATCAGCATAAAGAGTGATTTTTTTCATATCTTTCAATTTTGAACTTTCTTTTATAATACCGCTGATAAATTCTCTCATTTCTGCATTATTTTTGCATTTGAGAATTATTCTCCAGCGATATTTACCGTTAAGTTTCCTGTATGATGCTCTTACAGGACCAAGAACACGTACAGGACTTTTCGGCTGAATTTCTCTTAAACGGTGATTTATGAGATTTATAACCATATTTGCACCATTTCTTGCTTTTTCCTCGTCCTCTCCTGCAATACAGAATACACACATATCACAGACAGGAGGGTAAATTAATGCTCTCCTTATTGCAATTTCTTCATTATAGAAGTCTTTGTAATTCTGCGCAGATGCAAGTACCATCACATAATGGTCGGGGATAAACGTCTGTAAAACTGCCCTGCCCTTTAGCTCACCTCTGCCACTTCTACCGACTACCTGCGTAATAAGTGAAAAAGTACGCTCATAGCTTCGGAAATCTCCTGCATAAAGTGATGCATCTATGGAAAGCACTCCGACAAGAGTAACATTTGGAAAGTCAAGTCCTTTGCCAATCATCTGAGTACCAATCATTATATCGTATTCACCATTTTTAAATGCTGTAAAATTTTTCTCGTATGAATCACGTGAAAAAATATTATCAGAATCCATGCGGAGAATTTTCGCAGTCGGGAAATGTTGCTGAAGTTCTTCTTCCAGTTTCTGCGTACCAAATCCCATACTTTTCAGCTTGTCGGAATTGCAGTTCGGACATTTTTTCGGAAAGTCTGTTGCAAATCCGCAATAGTGGCACATCATTTTCTGATTTTTCTTGTGGAATGTCAACGGTACTGAACAGTTAGGACAGTGTACAGCTTTTCTGCAACTACTGCAACTGACTATTGTGTGAAAGCCACGTCTGTTAAGTAGCAGAATACTCTGTTCGCCACGTTGCAGGTTACAGTTAATTTCATTAACTAATTTTCTGCTGAACTGCGAAAGATTTCCAGCATCTCTCTCGTCATTCATATCAACAACGGAAACTTCTGGCAACTCACATGAGCCATAGCGTTTTTTTATCTCAACAAGATTATACAACTTTTTTTCAGCAAGATAATAGCTTTCAATTGACGGCGTTGCAGATGCAAGCAGAAGTACACTTTTATTATATGCACATCTTCTCTTTGCAACATCATGAGCAAGATAGCGTGGTGAAATTTTCGATTTATAGGTGCGTTCGCCCTCCTCATCAAGAATAATAAGTCCAATATTTTCAAGCGGTGCAAAAATTGCGCTTCTTGTACCTATTACAATATCAGCTTCTCCACGTTTGATTCTTTTATACTCGTCAAGTCGCTGTCCAAGAGAAAGTCCGCTATGAATTACAGCAACTTTTTCCCCGAAAAGTGACCTGAATCTGTTCAGCATCTGCGGAGTAAGACTTATTTCAGGTACAAGCATTATAACTTTTCTGCCAAGATTTATTGTATTATAAATCAGCTTTTCAAAAACTGATGTTTTGCCACTTCCTGTAACTCCATGCAAAAGAAACACGGACGGTTTATTACTGACAACATTCGCAAAAATCCTGTCATGTGCCGACTGCTGTTCATCTGTAAGTACAGTTTCATTTATATCAACAGTTTTTTCCGGCATACTTCCTACAGAGCGCAGGACTTCTTTTTCATATTCTTCAACTGCTCCGACTTTAACAAGCCGTTTTATAACTGATTCTGTAAATCCACACATATAGGCAACTTCACGAATCGGAGTTGAGCCATATTCTTTCAGAAAATCTACTGCCTGTTTTTGTTTCGGAGTAAGCGAAAACTTATCTGAATCATTGATATAGTCATCACTAAGACGTACCATTTTCATAGATGCGTCACCGACTGTCTGCCTGAAATCGTTGGTTGATTTCAATGCGTCAGCGTCAAGAAGTTCATCAACAAAACGTCTGCCCTTTGCAGAAATATAGTTATCAATAAATTCTGTCAGTAAGCTGTCAGTTTCAAATGATTGCAGATTTTCAAGAAGTTCTGCTGATTCTGCTGACAATTCCGAAAAATTCTGAAATGACTTTGAAATCGAAAAATGTTCCTTTGCATGAATACTCATTGCAGGAGGGAGCATAACTTTTACAGCATCAAAATATGTGCAGAAGGTATATTCGTGCAGATATTCCGCTAAAGCAAGAAGTTCCGCTGAAATAACAGGCTCATTGTCAATCTGTGCAGCTATTGATTTCAAAGATGCCGACTCATTTTCAGTCAGTCTCATGATAATGCCTATTTTGCGTTTATTACCCTTTCCAAATGGTACAAGCACCCTACAGCCCTCTTTCAGACTGAATTTTTCAGGAATTTTATAGCTGAACAGCATATCAAATGAATATGCCGTTCCGCTTACAGCAACTTCTGCAATCAGAGGCATATTAATCCTCGCCCAAAGTGCTTACCATTTTGCACTTACCGTTTGCAAGTTCTTCAACAGCCGTTTTAACTGGCTTTTCCTCTAAAGTTTCTTTTTTCTCGTAAAGTTCGTCTGAAATCTCTCTTGCACGTTTTGCAACAGCAATTACAAGAGAATAACAACTCTCATTCTTTGAAATAATCTGATTTACTGCCGGTCTAAGCATTTCCAATCACCTCATATATAAATTTACCTTTTATGATACTTTAAGTTCTTCTGCACGGATTACAGCAAAAAAATCACTTATTGCATCTTCAAGGGCATCATTAACAATAACATAATCATATTTTGACGAAAAAGAAAGCTCTTTTTCTGCCTCTGCCACACGCTTTTCAATAACTTCATCTGCTTCAGTTCCACGCTTGTGCAAACGTCTGCGGAGTTCCTGAACAGACGGCGGTGCAATGAAAATAAACAGTGCGTCAGGTCTGATTTCACGGATTTTCATAGCTCCCTGAACTTCAATTTCAAGTATCACATTTTTTCCCGCATTTATTCTGTCATCAACTTCTGAAATAAGTGTGCCATAATAATTGTCGCAGTAACAGGCATATTCAAGAAACTTGCCGTCCGCTATTCTCTGTTCAAAGTCCTCTTTTTCAAGGAAATAATAATTCACACCGTCAATTTCGCCCTCACGTGGTTTTCGTGTTGTAGCTGAAACTGAACAGCAGAAGCGTTCATCTTTGAGAATTTCAGAAAGCATTGTACCTTTTCCGCAACCTGACGGAGCAGAAAAAACAATCAGTCTGCCTTTATTCATCTTCTTCACTTCCTGTTTCATTTATTCTTGATGCAAGAGTTTCCGTAACAATCGACGATAGTATAATATGACCGCTGTCCATGATTATCACGGCTCTTGTTTTTCTTCCGTAGGTAGCATCTATAGCCTTTCCGCCGTCCTTTGCCTCCTGAATAAGACGTTTTATCGGTGCGGAATCAGGACTTACGATAGTGATAATTCTTGATGCGGAAATCATATTTCCGTATCCTATGTTAATCATCTTCATAGCTTTTTTACTCTATATTCTGAATCTGCTCACGGATTTTCTCAAGTTCTGCTTTCATATCAACAACAAGCTTTGTTATATTCAAATCCTGAGCCTTTGAGCCGATTGTATTTACTTCCCTGTTCATCTCCTGCACTATAAAATCAAGCTTTCTGCCTATAGCATCACCCGATTCAAGCAAATCAACAAGCTGAGAAATATGACTTCTGAGACGGACAGTTTCTTCATCAACAGCAATTTTTTCAGCAAAAACAGCTGCTTCTGTAATGATTCTCTGCTGGTCAAAATCTTTGCCATTGAGAATTTCATTCAGTTTCTGATAAAGTCGGTTTCTGTAATTTTCAGTAGTTATCGGTGAAAGCTCCTCCACTTTGCCGACCATATCAAGAATAAGAGATGTTTTTTCAAGAACATCATTATAGAGCTTCACGCCCTCTTTTTCTCGCATTTCCACGAATTTTTCAATTGCTTCTGTTGCAACTTCGGCAACATCATTCCAGACCTGTTCTTCATCATCAGGTGCTTTCTGAACATTAAAAATATCCGGAAGTTTAATCAACTTTGAAAGTGTAATATCATCTTTAAGATTAAATTCCTCTGAAACACTTCTTAAGGCGTTTACATATCCTTCCGCAACACCCTTATTAATAGCGATTGCAGTATCTCTGCCCTCAATATTATTGATGCTCACATTGACATCAACTTTTCCACGTGAAATTTTCTGTTTTAAAAGAATTTTCAGCTTTTCATCAATATAATTATAAGTTCGTGGGATTCTTGACGAATACTCATAATATCTATGATTTACAGAACGGATTTCAACCAGAATATCACGTCCGTTAAGAACTTTTTGTGTACGACCATAGCCCGTCATGCTTTTCAGCACTTAACCGCCCTCTTTCATTATTTTTTGCGTAACTACACTATTATATTATATCACGATTTCAAACAAAATGCAAGCTTTTTTTGGAAAATAAAAGAGGACACAGAAGTGTCCCCTTTAAAAAATCGTATGAGCAAAATTTAATTAATTATCAGCCACTGATTGAGTTGAACTGTTCAAGAGTAAGTGGGAAGTCAGCCTGTTCTACTTTGTGAGCTTCCATAAGGTTAAGTGCGAGAGCATCGATACCTGTTACACCACTGCCGTTGTCAACGATGTCAGCATTGATAGCACCCTGTTCTGAAAGTCCATACTTATCCTTGTTTCCGAGAGCCTGAACGATAGCTGTAGCATCAGCGATATTTACTTCTTTATCGCAGTTAGCATCGCCCCAGAGAGTACTGCCTGATGGTGTATCAGTTGGCTTTGTTGTTGGCTTTGTTGTTCCCTGCTGTCCGCCGCCGTTCGGGTCAGCTTTTGCAGCTTCGTCCTGCATGAATGAAGCAATCCAAGCAAGAGGAGCATTCCAGTTGATTGTAACTTCGTTTGTAGACCATGCTTCGATAGAGTCAACAAAGCATCTCTGTGATGGGTTTGTTGTTTTGCCAGGAACGAATCCTAAAGCACGTACATATGGGTCCTGAAGACCTGCATTAGGACCACCTGAAAGAATACCATCAGGAGCCATAGGCAATGTCTTGTCAAGTTCATAAGACCAATATCTGTGGTGTGGATTGTGTTCCTTATATGTGCCGTAACCTGTGATAAATGAGTATGAAAGCGGATTACGTCCAAAGAGGTAGTCAAGACCTGTAGCAACGCCGTTCATGTAGTTAATATCATGTGTCAAGTCATAAGCATAAGCCATAACGATACAGTTATTGATAACCATTGAGTTTGAACCCCACTCATAGCCGTTAATCATAATCTTCGGGTCAAGGTTGTTCGGGTCATTGTAGTCAGGACCGTCGTACTTGTATGGAATACCATAGCCCTGAGATTCTTCACACTCAATATATGCGTCAGCAGCTTCCTTAACGCTTTCTAATATTTTGCTGTTTTCGCTGTCAGAGAGAAGGTCGCTGTGAAGAGCAAGTGTAAGTGAACCAGCAGAAGCAGTATTGCCCCAGTTGAATGATGTAAATGAACCACTGCCCTTGTTTTCGCCACCAATCATTCTTGTGCCTACCTTGTAAGCGTAGTCAGCGTATTTTGCATCGTCAATCTTAGCCTTATATGTTGCAGCATCAGAATCGCCCATTGCAGAAGCAGATACGAAGATTTCACAAGCTGCCCAGTAAGCATCATCAAGAACATTGTCATCACCGTAAGGTCCGCCGCCCTTTGCGTGCCACATTGGAGCATAGAGTGAAGTTTCATTAAGCTCTTCCTTTGCGCACTCACAATTAAGGTCTGGGTGAGTAGTCGGTGTGCTATCATACTCATACCAGTGCTTCTCATATGCAGCAAATGCTTCCTTAGCACTGTCAAGATATGTCTTTGCCTTTGCAGAGTCATAAGGCTCCCAAAGTCTTGCAGCCTGTGCAGCACAAGCAGCATAGTTAAGTGTAGCAGCGAGCGTCGGAGGCTTTACAATACGAACTGTCTTCCATTCTGACGCATAGTCCCAAGGCTTTGTAGCAAGACCTGTCCACTTGTGGTCATGGAGTTTGTGATAGTAAAGACCATCATACTTGCCCCATGCACTATCGCTTGAAGTAACCTTCATCTGTGCAATCCAGTCAAGTTCTACAGCAGCTTCATCAAGAACATCAGGAACACTGTTTCCTGCTTCAGGAATTACAACAACGCCTGAATTATCGTCAAACTTCTTGTCATAGCCTTTCTGGAGAATTGCTCTTTCATACATATTCTGAAGTGTCCAAACAGAGATACCACCATTTACAACGTATTTACCGTGGTCACCAGCATCGTACCAACCGCCGTTTGCAGTAAGAGTGCCTGACTTGTATGTTGAAGTTGCTTCTTCCTGTGAAGCATACTCATTCTTCCAGATTTTCTGAATTGTAGCTGTATCAGTTGCGTGACCGCCTTTATGTCCCATTCCTGTACCCTTGCCGTCTGAACCGCCTGAAGTACAGTATTTATCTTCAATATCAACACCTGAACGGTTCTGATAGAAGTAGTTCATTGCGTTTGTAAGGAGGTTGTGCGACTCATCGTAGTAAATATTGTCGCCGATATAAAACTCGAATGACCTCCAGTCCTGTCCTTTAATCTGGAGATAGTATCTGCCGGGTTTATTGTATTCAGAAAAGTCAAGTGTACAGATATTATCAGCAGAATCCTTATCAGCCTTAACTTCTGAAGTCTTGCCTGTGTATACAGCAGTACCAGAACTTACATCAATAAGCTCGAAGTCATAAGAACCGCTGAGACTTATCTTTGTAGCACCATGAATAATGTCACCAGCGTTGTCACCGAGAGTTGCAACCTTTTTAAGATTTGTATAATAACCAATCTGGTTTACAGAAATAAAGTTCTTAGTTGCGCCGATAGTACCGAGTCTGCTGTCAACAGTTGTACTATAGTCACGGTTTACAGCACCATATGAAGCCTGTGGGTCTGAATTACATTCGTCACAAGTTTCACAAACGATAGACATCTCGTCAAACCAGATTTCGTCGCCGTCTATAGCGTTACCCTCAAACTCAGTACCCTTTGCATAATGGAAAGCCCATTCAATACCCTCAAGGTCCTTAGTAGGAGTAAATGTACCTGTATATGTCTGATATTCAGTAGTCAGCTTAGCTGCATTACCCCACTGACCGCCCATATGCGGACCCATCTGCATAGTTCCCTCATTACCGTTAACAACGCAGTATTCTTCATCGCCCTTGATATTACCAATCTTTGAGCAAAGTTCCAAACCAGCTCTGCTTGCCTTTGCTGTGAAGCTTACTGTATATTTGTGACCGGATTTAAAGTTAAGGTTTCTGTGTCTGAACTGAAGGTCCCACTTTTCCTTATCAGCACCTTCTGCCTTTACGATTGAGATATGAACTGCTTCATCTTCAATTGCGAAATTCTGCTTTGCAGGACTTGATTCGCAGGTATGCCAAGGAAGTGCCTTATACTCAAAGCTTGTTTCACCAAGCACCTGACCAGCTGAAGCACTCATACTCATAGGAGCGACAACACCTGTTACAGCAGTAGCGAGCATAGCAGCAGACATAAGACTTCCGGCAAAAGCCTTGAAAAATTTCTTGTGCATTTTTATACCCTCCCAAAAAATATAAATATAAAAT
>CAMWKY010000006.1 GCA_947174965.1 uncultured Ruminococcus sp.
GATATTATATTTTTCGCACATTTAGTCAAATTTATACAACCATTTTTGTGCAAAACAACAAAATCTTCAATACGCACACCGAATTTTCCTGCAATATAAATTCCCGGTTCAATTGTGACAACTTCATTTTCATTCAGAAGCCTGTCATAGCTTTTTGCAGCTAACGGCAGTTCATGAATTTCCAGTCCCACACCATGACCAAGAGAGTGACCGAAATACTCGCCGTAACCTGCTTCATCAATAATACTTCTTGCAATCAAATCAAGGTCCTGCCCTTTTATTCCAGCCCTTGCCGATTCAATAGCTGCTGTCTGAGCAGTCAGAACAACATCATATACTTTGCGCATTTCTTCTGTCGGTTCGCCCACACATACAGTTCTTGTCATATCGCTGTGATAGCCGTTCCATACTGCACCATAATCCATAAGCACAAATTCGCCGTTACATACTTTTTTATCAGACGGCACACCATGTGGCATAGACGTATTAGCACCCGAAAGAACAATTGTTTCAAAAGATACACCCTCCGAGCCGTTCAGCATCATAAGTCTTTCAAGTTCAATGGCAATTTCACGCTCTGTAACACCCTCTTTTATAAATCCAAGAATACCATCAAATGCGGTTTCAGCAATTTCCTGCGCCTTTTTTATACAGTTAATTTCAGTGGTGTCTTTCACAATTCTAATAGCGTTTATTGCATTGCTCAATATATCTGTATCAATAAATTCAACATTTTTTATATGTTTTTTCAGCGTGCCAAGCTGTTTCAGGGTCATTGTTTCAGATTCAACTGCAATATTCCTTGCCGAATGATTCTTTATAATTTCATTAATCTGATTATACATATTTTTCTGTTCAATAACTTCTGCCGAAACAACAGTATCTCTTGCTTTTTCGATATAGCGAAAATCTATGATAAGATACGCTTTGCTTCTGAAAGCAATAACTGTTCCAGCAGATGATTTCATGCCCGTGAAATATCTCCTGTTCACATCAGACGTTATAAGCACGCAATCAATTTCTTTCGGCAATTCATTAAAAAGTTTGTCAAAACGATTCATAGCCTACATCTCCGAAAGTGCCTGAACGGCAATATAATAACTCATAAAACCAAGCCCGCATATACTGCCCTTACAAACCGGAGCAATAACAGAGTTTGAGCGGAACTCCTCTCTTGCATCAATATTGCTTATGTGAACTTCAATAACAGGAATTTTTATTGCAGAAATAGCATCTCTTATAGCATAGCTATAGTGAGTGTATGCCCCTGCATTTATCACAACACCGTCAAAACTGATTCTTGCGGAATGGAGCTTGTCAATTATAGCACCCTCATGATTGGACTGAAAAATCTCGCAGTCCATACCAAGTTTTTTTGCTCTGTCAATGATGTTGTTGTTGAGTTCATCAATGCTTGAATTTCCGTATACACCCGGTTCTCTCTCTCCGAGCAGATTAAGATTAGGACCATGTATAACAAGAATTTTTTTAATCATACAAAATTACACCTCATGTAAAAATGAAAAAGCGAACTGATTACAGCCCGCTTTTATCAACATTCATATCGCCACAAAATTAATATTTACGCTTGCGAGCTGCCTCAGACTTTTTCTTGCGCTTTACTGAAGGCTTTTCGTAGTGTTCTCTTTTACGGACTTCTGCAATAACGCCGTCCTTTGCACAAGCTCTTTTGAACTTTTTAAGTGCATTATCAAGAGACTCATTTTTGCCAACACGAACTTCTGCCATTTACTTTTCCCTCCTTTTTTCAGAGGTTGCCAACCAGTATCCCTCTGGCTATATACTAATCACTCCTGCGAGTGTCAGTCAACTTAATACCTCAATAAGTAAAGAATATATTAATATTTTATCATAAATATTCCATAATGTCAAGGGATTTTTTTAATAAGAAAAAAATTCGTTATTTTGCTACAATATTAACAAGTTTATTTGGTACATATATCTGTTTTATCAAATTTTTGCCCTCAATAGATTCCTTTACCTTTGTATCTTCAAGAGCAAGTGCAATAACTGAATCCTTGTCAGAATCAACAGGGATATTGAGTTTTGCTTTAAGCTTGCCGTTTACCTGAACAACAATTTCGATTGTATCATCTTTGCAGAGTGATTCATCATAGGAAATCCAGTTCTGTTCACTAAGGATTTTTCCGAAGTTTGCATTATATATTTCCTCTGAAATATGTGGTGCAAACGGATAAAGCATTGTTACAAATGCACCGAGTTCTGCCTTTGTGATACTTCCGACATTGTAAATTTCATTAATCAAAGTCATCATAGCTGCAATTGCTGTATTGAACTTCATTGCCTCAATATCTTCGGTAACTTTTTTGATAGTCTTGTGGAAAAGTGATTTCAGCTTGTCGCTGTAGTCTTCTCCGTCAACAAGAATATCCTGCAATCCCCACACTCTGTCAACAAATCTCTTACAGCCCTTGATGCTTGATTCACTCCACGGAGCAGCTTTTTCATAGTCGCCCATGAAAAGCGTGTAGAGACGGAGAACATCTGCACCATAATCTGCCACAACGTCATTAGGGTCAACAACATTTCCACGTGATTTTGACATCTTTTCGCCGTCCTCACCAAGTATAAGACCCTGTGCTGTTCTCTTTGCATACGGTTCAGAAGTCGGCACAAGACCTAAATCATAGAGGAATTTATGCCAGAAACGACTGTAAATCATATGACGTGTAACGTGTTCCATACCACCGTTATACCAGTCAACAGGAAGCCAGTATCTGAGTGCCTCCTGTGATGCAAATTCATCATTGTTTTTCGGGTCGCAGTAGCGGAGGAAATACCATGATGAGCCTGCCCACTGTGGCATTGTATCTGTCTCACGTCTTGCATCACGCTGACATTTCGGACACTTACACTTCACAAAGCTGTCAATCTTTGCAAGCGGACTTTCGCCGTCCGTACCCGGTTCAAAGTTCTCTACTTCTGGCAGTCTAAGCGGAAGTTCCTCATAAGGTACAGCAACCATTCCGCAGTTATCGCAGTGTACAATCGGGATAGGCTCGCCCCAGTAACGCTGACGGTTAAATGCCCAGTCTTTCATCTTGAACTGCACACCTTTTTCACCACAACCAAGCTTTTCGAGAATTTCAAGTGCCTTTGCAACAGCATCTTTTTTATTTGAAATGCCGTTGAGTTCACCTGAATTTACAAGTTCTCCCTCACCTGTATATGCTTCTTTGGAGATGTCACCGCCCTTGATTACTTCAATAATATCAATGCCGAATTTCTTTGCAAAATCATAGTCTCTTGTATCGTGAGCAGGTACAGCCATAATAGCACCAGTACCATAGCCCATCATTACATAGTCTGAAATATAAATCGGGATTTCTTTCTGCGTTATAGGATTTATTGCAGTAAGACCTTCAATTTTCACACCTGTCTTATCTTTTACAAGCTGTGTTCTCTCAAACTCACTCTTTTTTGCACATTCTGTCCTGTAATCATCAAGTGCCTGAATATTTGCAATAGAATCTCTGTATTTCTGAATAATCGGGTGTTCGGGAGCAATTACCATGAATGTAACACCATAGAGTGTGTCAGGACGTGTTGTATATATGCGGAGCTGTTCGTTCTGCTCCTTGATTCTGAAATTGACAAATGCACCTGTTGACTTTCCAATCCAGTTTTCCTGCTGTAATCTTACATTAGGGAGATAGTCAACTTCCGCAAGTCCCTGCAAAAGCTTGTCTGCATATTCTGTTATACGGAGATACCATACTTCTTTTGTCTTCTGCACAATATCGCTGTGGCATACATCACATTTTCCGCCCTGTGAATCCTCATTTGAAAGAACTACCTTACAGCTTGGACAGTAGTTTACCTGTGTCTTGTCACGGAATACAAGTCCGTTCTCAAACATTTTAAGGAAAATCCACTGTGTCCATTTATAATAGTTCTCCTCTGTCGTGTCGATAACTCTTGACCAGTCAAAAGAAAATCCGACAGTTTTAAGCTGTTGTGTGAATTTTTCAATGTTTCTGTCAGTAACTACACGTGGGTGAATATTTTCCTTGATAGCTGTATTTTCAGTAGGCAGACCATATGCGTCAAAACCAATCGGGAAAAGAACGTTATACCCCTCCATACGTCTCTTACGGCTTACAACTTCAAGACCTGAATAAGCCTTGATGTGACCGACGTGCATACCGTGTCCCGACGGATAGGGAAATTCTACAAGTGCATAGAATTTCTTTTTGCTGTAATCGTCAGTAGCCTTGAAAGTATCATGTTCTTCCCAGAATTTCTGCCATTTTGGTTCAACAGACTTAAAATCATATCTGCTCATTTTTATCATTCCTTTGCTAAATTATTTATTAAAGAGCTTTGAGATTTCGCTCCATTTGTTAGTAAAATGTTCCTTTATGGACGCATTTATACATAAAAACACTATGCACACAACATCAACAACAGCTTCAACAAGATATATCCAGTTACTGCCGATATTTGCGATATTATTAGGTAAATTTGTAATTACAACAATTGCAAGTATTACTGAAATGCCATAGTTCAAATACTGCAATCCGCTGAATAAAGCCACAAAAAGCACGACATCACCGACAAGTCCTTTTATATCAAAGCCACCGCCGATAACCATATTAAGAATAGTCTTTGCGAACAGATAAAGTCCTATAATTACGGCGATACTCTTTCCCTGTGCATTATTAGTTTTCATCGCCTGACTCCTTTGTGATAAGACTGCTTATGTCAATCTGCTCACCGTCTGCCCATACGCCCTCTAACTCATAGAAATTTCTTGTTTCTTTGTAGAATACATGAACAAGAATATCATCATAATCAAGTATAATCCATGTATTACTTGTATCGGCTTCACGTCTGTCCGGCTCGATACCATGCTGTGAAAGCTGAAATTCAACTTCATCTGCAAGAGTACGTGCATGGGTATTACTCGTACCGTTTACGATTACAAAATAATCTGCAAGAATAGTCAAATCAGCAATTCTGATAACCTGAATATCCTCGCCCCTCTTGCTGTCAAGAGATTTTACAATAAGTTCAAGTTTCTGCTGTTCAGTCATAAAAAATTTTCCTTTCTTTATTTCTTTTTCTTTGGTTTCTGCTTCTGATATGGTGTTACATTCGGGTCTCTGACGGGTTCGGTTGATTTCTCTATATCTTCAAGACTTGCGCCCGTATCGTCATATGTTTCATACTGATGTTCTGTTATGAGTTCAACAATAGATGTATCTTCTTCTGTCATCTTTTTCTGATATGGTCGGTAGTATTCATTAAGCAGGTCTATTGTTTCCTGCTTGTGAACTGAATAAACGGAATATACTTTTCCGTCAGCTGCATAGAATAAAGCATCTTCACCCGGAATCATATTCACCTGCGCATTTTCCATTGATATGGTAGACGCAAAATCCGCAACTTTACTCATATCACCGATAGAAAGGTCGGTATAAAGTAAATCCTTGTCATATATTTCCTTGATGTAGCTGTAAAGTTTAAGTCTGCCCTCATCTTCAATTATATTTGAAAGTTTTTTCATAGCTGCCGACATAAATCTGCGCTGATTCTGCACACGTCCTATATCGCCTAAAACCCATTCACGACGGAAGCGGATAAACCATTCGGACTGTTCGCCACTGAGTACAACATCACCCTCTGGAATTACCTTATCAGGCTCAAAGACAATTTCGTTATCAATATGAATCGGTACACCGCCTATAATATCGATAATCTCAACAATATCAGGACAAGTTGTTGTAACATAGGCATCAATCGGTATACCGAAATTTTCCTGAACCGCATCTACAACACGCTGAATAGGTGTTTTTTCCGGGTCACCCATTGTGTATATGCTGTTGAATTTTCTTGTAATAGAGGTTGTATAATCGGGCAGACAGGTATCACGGGGAATCTGTAATATATTAAGTCCGCCATGACCAATATCAAACTGAATAACCCACATAACATCTGTGTTATATTCGTCAGGCTCGAAACCGAGAAAAAGTATGCTGTATTGTCCCTCGATAAGCTGTGGCAGGTCAAGACCGTCATTGAAATCATCAGGAACAGCATTTGCGTCCAGATTAAGCATTACATTGTCTTTGTTAAGTTCGCCCTCTTTTGCAGCGGGCTTCTGATTCTTAAAAAGAGTAATCAAAGAAATATTTCCGCCTTTTTCCGTGTCAACACATATCGGCATATTCAGAATAAGAGTACCTATTATAGCAAGTGATGCCAGAATTGCGCCTGCCTGAATAAAAAAATCCTTAACAGAAAATCTGTTCTTATGCCTTGTATAAATTTCATTTTCAACTTGCTCCTCTTTTTTAAGAGGAGGAATATTTGTTTCATGCCTTTGATTATTAATGCTTACCGTGCTGTTTGTTTTTCTTACAAGCGGTTTAAGTGGTTTTGGCTTTTTGTTAGATTCTTCTGAATGATACTCATTATTTTCCATTATGAATCCTCTTTTCGTTCTGTCTTTAGTCACCTAACAGGCGACTATAAAAATTATATCCCTCAACGGTACACAAAGGAATCATGCCTTCCTTTTTTATAACACTTTTTATTGAAAATCTGAACGCTTCAAGCATTGCTTCATTCAAATCATTATATACAAATTTACGCATCTTGTCAACGTCTTTATATGTTCTGTCCGCTGAAATCAGGTCGGCAAGATATACAATCTCCTCTAATCGTGTCATGCCTGCTCTGCCGACTGTATGAAACCGGATTGAATTTATTATGTCAATATCTTCAACACCGAAAACATTTTTAACAAAATATGCTCCTGCTATAGCGTGCCAAAGTGAACGTGTTTCAAGTTCCTCACGGCATACAGCAAATCCACTGGCAAGCACAAGTGCCTTTTGTTTTTCTCCTGAAAGTTCCTTGCATACATCATGAAGAAGTCCTGCAAAATAGGCTTTGTCCGGGTCTTCTCCGTATTTTTCAGCAAGTTTTCTACATTCTGATGCAACATTGAGAGAATGTTGGTATCTTTTCTGTGAAAGATTCTCTTTCAGATATTTCTTTTTTTCATCGGGATTATAAAACAAAATACTCACCACTTTTTATATAATTTATTTGATGTAATATATTGTACTACATTTTCATCAAGATAGCAAGACAATTTTTCATTTTTTTCAATTTTTTTTCTGATTTCAGTAGAAGAAATTTCAAGAGGTTCTGCACTGCATACAATAATATCGCCGTATTTCCGCAGAGTTTCGGCTTTTTTTTCAAGTTCTGCAATATCTCCGCTTTTTCTTGAAACAACAGCAAGAGTAACTGCTTTTAAAATATCCTCAAACTGATTCCACGTTTCAAAAATCATAAGCATATCACTGCCGACAAGCAGAAAAAGTTCATCATGCGGAAAACGTCTGCGAAATTCCTCAACTGTATATATAGTGTAGCTTTTTCTGTTCTGTCTTATTTCATAATCACATACATCAAGCTTTTCTGATGCTATACAGGCAAGTTTCAGCATTTCAAGTCTGTCATCTCCTGAAACATACTCCGCACTTGAACGGTGCGGACTTATCCCCGACGGCACAAAATAAAGCTTGTCCAGTTTCAGTTCGCTGACTGCTGAAACAGCAAGATTAATATGACCGTTATGTACGGGGTTGAAACTTCCTCCATAAATTCCTATTCTCATTTTGATTTCGGGATATTCTCAATTACAGGTTCTTTCGGATTACGCTTGAAAAGCACAAACTTATTTCCGATAACCTGCACAACGTCTGCACCTGTCTGTCCTGCAATTGCATCAGCAGCTTCTCTTGCCGTCCAGCCTGAATTTTCAAGCACACGAAGTTTTATCAGCTCTCTTTTGCGGAGTGCTTCTGCAACTTCTCTGCACATCTGCTCTGTTACTCCGCCTTTGCCAACCTGAAATATTGTATCATATTCAGATGCTATTCCTCTTAAATACGCACGTTGTTTACTTGTAAGCATTTTTTACTCTCCTTTTGTAATAATATCATACATAAGTCGGAGGGCATTTCCTCTGTGACTTACTGCATTTTTTTCATCTGCTGTCATTTCAGCAAGCGTTTTTTCTCCATACACAAAAATCGGGTCATAGCCGAATCCGTTTGTACCACATTCTTCATAGCCGATTTTTCCCATACATTTTCCCGAAACACTTTTTACACCGTTTTCGTCAATATATACAATCGCACACTCAAAATATGCCGTTCTCTTGTCGTCGGGAATATCTTTCATTTCAGCAAGAATCTTTGCACATTTTTCATCGTCCGGAGCATATCTTGCTGAATATACTCCGGGTCTGCCGTCAAGTACATCAATACAAAGTCCGCTGTCATCAGCAATAACAGGAAGTTTTACAATATCATACACTGCTTTTGCCTTTATTTCCGCATTTTCAGCAAATGTACTGCCGTTTTCTTCGGGGTCACAATATACACCTGCATCATGTTGAGAGAGTACTTCAAAAATTCCATCAAAAATTTCTCTTGCCTCACGAAGTTTGTTTTCATTATTCGTTGCAAAAACAAGCTTATTCATCTTCTTCATTTCCTTTCTTGCCGAAAAGTCTGCTGAAAAATCCTTTTTTCTTTTTCTTTTCAGTCTTTTCTTCTTCCTGTTCAGATTCGATTTCAGATTCTTCATTTTCGTCAGAAATATCATCAGTTATTACATCTTCAACTGCTTCATCAACTGTTTCATCAACTGCTGTTTCTTCTTCCTCTGCCGATTCAATAACAGTCTCTACGATTTCAAGCTCGTCATCTTCATCATCTTTATCAGCTGAAAACATACCAAAAAATCCCTTTTTCTTCTTTTCAGACTTAACTTCTTCTTGTTCAGTTTCTTCCTCAACAGTATCTTCATTTTCAGTTGTTTCTTCTTCAACTGCATCAGTAATTTCAGGTTCAGCATCTTCAATTTCAGCATCAACAGATTCTTTTTCCTCTGCCTTTTCAAGTGCATTTTGTCTTGCTTCATCTAAATCAAAGAGTGCATCAACAAACATACGGCTGTCAAATGGCTGTAAATCGTCGATTTTTTCGCCCACACCGATAAGCTTTACGGGGATTCCTAATTCATTCTTGATTGAAATTACAATACCGCCCTTTGCTGTACCGTCAAGCTTTGTGAGGACAATGCCTGTTATATGTGCGGTTTCACTGAATAATCTTGCCTGATTTACCGCATTCTGTCCTGTTGTTGCATCAAGTACAAGAAGTACTTCACGGGAACAGCCCTCCGCTTTATTATCAATGATTCTGTTGATTTTCTTGAGTTCCTCCATAAGATTCTTTTTATTATGAAGTCGTCCTGCCGTATCAATTATAACAACGTCACACTTACGTGCTTTTGCGGCTTCAAGCGAATCATATACAACTGCTCCCGGGTCACTGCCTTCAGCGTGTTTTACAATTTCAACTCCTGCACGTTCAGTCCACACTTCAAGCTGGTCGATAGCCGCTGCACGAAATGTATCAGCTGCCGCAACAAGTACCTTTTTGCCCTCCTGTTTGAACTGGTGGCACATTTTACCGATTGTTGTTGTTTTGCCTGCTCCGTTGACACCGATAACCATGATAACAGCAGGAGAATTTGTCATGTCAAGTCCTGTATCTTCACCCATAATTTCAGAAATAACCTCATAGATAATCTCCATTATATCTTTAGGGTCGGTGATTCCTCTTTCCTTTACCTTTTTGCGAACTCTGTCACATATTTCCTCTGATGTTTCAACGCCTATATCGCTCATAATCATCTGTTCTTCAAGTTCTTCAAAAAGTTCTTCATCTATTTTTGTAAATGAATTAAAAATTCTCTGCAATCCACCTAAAAAGCTTTCTCTTGTCTTTTTAAGACCCTCCGCAATTTTAGTAAAAAAGCTCATAAATCCTCCTTATTGTATATCAGCAATATCTTCCTGAAAGTCTACCTGTTCCATTTTAAGCAGTTTAGAAATACCGTCCTCCTGCATTGTAACTCCATACAGAACATTTGCTTCCTCCATTGCACTTCTTCTGTGAGTTACAAGTACAAACTGTGTTGTATTGGTAAATCTTTTAAGATATTGTGCATATTTTCTTACATTTACTTCATCAAGTGCCGCATCAATTTCATCAAGTATACAGAACGGTGCGGGTCGCAGTTTAAGTATGGCAAAATATATCGCAATAGCAACAAATGCCTGTTCACCGCCGGAAAGTGAAATAAGATTCTTGATAACCTTTCCGGGTGGTGCAACACTTATCTCAATTCCTGATTCAAGCACATTTTCAGGGTCGGTCAGAATGAGTTCCGCTTTCCCACCGCCAAAAAGTTCTACGAAAATCGACTTGAAATTTGAATTTATAATATCAAAGCTTTCTGAAAAAAATTTCTGCATCTCATTCCTTTGTTTTTGAATTATCTTTTCAAGTTCTGCTTTGGATTTTTCAACGTCCGCAAGCTGTGCCGAAAGAAATTCATATCTTTCTGAAACTTCTCTGTATTCTTCAACAGCATTTACATTCACGCTTCCTAATGCACGGATTTTATTCTTGACTGCTGTAAGTTCTGACTGTGCTGTAATAATATCCTCTGTTTTTACGGTGAATTTCAATGCCTCTGAATATGTCATTTCATATACATCAAGAAGCTGTTGTATAATTGAATCATAGTTACGGACTGCTGATTCCCGTCTTTCGTCAAGCCTTGTAACTTCACCCGACAGCTTTTCTTTTACTTCATTAAGCTGTCGCATACCTTTCTGTATTTCATTTACAAGACGATTCTGCTCTGTGTGCATATTTTGATAACGCTGAATTTCTGCCATATACAAAGCAGAATTGTTTTTCATACTGTCAAGTTCGGTTTTCAGCTTTTCAATTGCACTTTTCTTTTCATCAATAATATTATTCTGCCTTGTGATTTCATCTTCAAAATGCTTACTTCCGCCTTTCAGAATCTCAAGTTCTGAATTGATACGGACAATTTCTGCATGATGTGCTTGTATATCCTTTGAAATTTCGGCATCATGTATATTAAGGGCTGAAATTCTGCTTGTATGTTCTGCACGTTCAAGACGCAGATTCTCACGTCTTTTTTGTAGTTCAGCAAGATTTTTTTCTGCTTCATCAATCTGCACTGCAATTTCAGTTCCGCTTTTTTTTGCTTCTGCTTCAGTCTGTTTTGCAGATTTTATTTTCTTCTGTGATTCTGCAATCTGATTTTCTACGTTTTCAGCCTGTGCAGTAAGCTGTGCAACAAGTGAATTAAGCGTTAAAATTTCTGCATTGAGACGTACTTCATCTGTATCAAGTTCCCTGATTTGATTTTTTGCAAGTTCTGTTTTATACCTTAGCTGTTCAGTCTCTCCACGCAGTTTCTCCATTTTTGAATTAAGTTCATTCTGATTTGCTGATAGTCTGCTTATTTCTGTAGCAAGCGTTTCAATCTCATTTTTTCGGGTGATTATTCCTGCCGACTTCTGTACTGAACCACCTGTAAATGAACCGCCTGCATTAATGACCTGTCCATCAAGTGTGACTATTCTGAATCTGTAGCCATATCTTTTTGCGATTTCTGTAGCTGTATCAATATCCTCTGCAATAACAATTCGTCCAAGAAGTGATGCTATAATACCGCTGAATTTATCATCATAAGAGACAATTTTGTTTGCCATTGCAACAAATCCGCTGAAATTTTCAAGTCCTTGCTCACGCAGTTCATTTCCTCTTACTGATGTTATCGGTAGAAATGTTGCACGACCGCCTTTCTGCTCTTTCAGGAATCTTATACAGCGTTTTGCTATGTCTTCATTCTCTACAATGATATTCTGCATAGCACCACCAAGTGCCGTCTCAACAGCAACCGCATATTCAGGCTGTACATTTATATTCTGTGCAACCGTGCCGAAAACTCCGCTTAGTCTGCCTTGCCTTGATGCACGGAGAATCTGCTTGATACTTCCGCTAAAACCCTCCATATTATTTTCAAGGTCAATAAGTATTTTCTGCCTCTGCTGATTGTTTTTCAGTTCGTACAGATTTTTTTCAAGTTCCTGTTTTATATCGTCAAAACCGTTTTTTCTTGATTGATACAGCTTTTCAAATCCTGACAATTTATTGCTGATTGAAATTTTTTCAGCCTGATTTTTTTCAAGCTGTATATTATTTTTCTCAACTTCTGCATTATACTCCGCTACCTTTGTTTCAATATCAATATTGCCTGTAATAATTTCATTAAGTCGCTTTTCCTCATTTTCAGCCGTCTGATGTGCAGAATCCGCTGTAAATCTCAATTCACTTTGATTTATACGCAGATTGTTTATTTCAGTTCCCGCAGTTTCAACCAATTTGCCAAGCTGTAAGTTTTTTTCCTCTGCTTTATTGAGTTCCGCTGTGATTTCATCAATTTCAGCCTGCAACTGTTTTTTCTGCTCATCAAGTGAACTGATTTTCTTTTCAGTTTCCTTTATTTTCTGTTGATAGTTACGCTTTGTTTCTTCAGATTTCTCAATGCTTCTTTTTGCATTTTCTATAGCTTCATTGCAATGTCCTATATCATTTTCATACACGGCAATATCAGATTTTTTTTGTGATGATTCCTGCTCCTCTGCAATCATTTTCCGACGCAGTTCGTCTGATTTCATCGTACATTCCTGCATTTTTCTGTAGCTTGCCTGTAGTTTTTCTTCCTCACGCTGAATATCATTTTCTGTATTCTCATATTCATTCTTGCTGATTAAGATTTTTGATTCAAGCTCATTTATTCTTTTTTTCAGTTCATCAATTTGAGTAATCCACACCGAAATTTCAAGTTTTTTGCGTTCTTCCGCAAGTTTTATGAACTTCTGCGCCTTTTCAGCCTGTATTTTCAGTGGCTCAACACGGCTTTCAAGTTCAGAAAGAATATCAGTCAACCGCATAAGATTATCCTCTGCTGATTTTAACTTTCGTTCAGCTTCTGCCTTTTTATAACGGAATTTTGATATTCCTGCTGCCTCCTCAAAAATATCACGTCTTTCACTGCTCTTTGCTCCGACAATTTCTGCAATACGTCCTTGTCCTATAATAGAATAGCCGTCACGTCCAAGTCCCGTATCCATGAAAAGTTCGTTTATATCTTTAAGTCTGCACGGTTTGCCGTTGATTGAGTATTCACTCTCACCGCTTTTATACAGTTTTCTTGTGACGGAGACTTCCTCGCCCATATCAGCAAGCTTATTGTCATGATTGTCAATATTGAGCGTTACGGCTGCAAATCCCATTGGCTTTCGTGTGACAGTTCCCGAAAAAATAACATCTTCCATTTTATTTCCACGCAGAGTTTTTGTGGACTGCTCACCTAATACCCAGCGGACAGAATCACCGATATTGCTTTTTCCGCTGCCGTTAGGACCTACTACAGCTGTAAGTCCTTTATCAAATTTAAGGCTGACTTTATCAGGAAATGACTTGAATCCCTGTATTTCCAATGATTTAAGGTACACAAATTCACCTCAGTTCAACATGATATTTCGGAATATTTCCATCACCGATAATTTTAATATCTATACCCTGTCTGCTAAAATATTCAATATTGCTTTTCTTCTGCCCGACTGCCTTGCTGATACACAATGAATTTACCGCAAAAATATAATTCCTGTCAGTTTCATTAATATAGTATTCCATATTATACCTGTAAATAAGTCCCTCACAGAGTTCACGGAAGGCAGGGTGATAGAATCCGCCCAGCATATCTTTTTCGACAAATTCACTTGCATGAAGTCCGCATTTTATCACTCTTATACCATTTCTTTCAAATTCTGCCATAGCAGAAGATGACATATTGACAACCTGTTCAAAAGTGAACATTCTGTAACTGCCTGACTGGTAAAATTCACCGAGTTTTGTATTTTTCAGAACAACAACGGGATAAATCCTTACCGTATCTGGACGTATTTCAATAATTCTTTCCATAGTTTCAAGTTCGTCATCTGCTGTACTTTCATACAAGCCAATCATCATCTGCAAACCAAGTTCAAAGCCGTATGATTTGATTAAATCACTTGCTTTATAAACGTCCTCTGCTGTATGCCCACGCTCATTTGCTTCAAGAACGTGATTAACCATCGACTGCGCACCAAGTTCAATTGATGTAACACCGTATTCTTTCAGTATATCAAGGATTCCGGAAGTTATACAGTCAGGGCGTGTGGAAATGCGGATTCCCTTGAATTTCCCATCACCAATAAAATCCTGAACAGCCGACAACAATTCACACATATACGACTTCGGAATAGCTGTGAAACTTCCTCCGAAAAAAGCAATCTCTGTATTTTCGTGCGATTTTGATTCAGCAAGAGCCTTTGAACATATCTCACGCACTTCCGCACCTGTCGGGGCTTTCTGCGTTCCGCTTATTGTACGTTGGTCGCAGAAACTGCATTTGTGTGGACAGCCGATATGTGGTATAAAAATAGAAATATTAGCGTGTTTCATATCCCATAAGCTCCAGAGCTTCTTTTGCGGCTAACTGTTCAGCTTCTTTCTTGCTTCTGCCCTTTCCTCTGCCGATTACCTGATAATTCAGCATTACTTCTACAACAAAACGCTTGTTATGGTCAGGTCCTTCCTCACCTATAAGATTATACTCAACTTTTTCTTCAGGATTTTTCTGTACAACTTCCTGTAGAACTGTTTTGAAATCCTTGAATGCAAATTTTGCCGTATGCTCAATATCTTTCGGCATGAAACGTAAAATATGCTTTTTTGCTGACTCCATACCGCCGTCAAGATAGATTGCGGCAATAACAGCCTCAAAAGCATCTGCAAGAATAGAGGGTCTTTCACGTCCACCCGTATTTTCTTCACCTTTTCCAAGCATAAGAAAATCACCCAGATGTATTTCTTTTGCAAATACGTGCAGACTTTTTTCGCATACAAGAGATGCACGGAGTTTTGTAAGGTCACCCTCTGCAACATTTTTCAGATTAGTATAAAGATGCTCCGAAACAACTATTGAAAGCACACTATCGCCAAGAAATTCAAGTCTTTCATTACTTCCTGATGCAATTTTCCGCTCATTTGCATAAGATGAGTGGGTGAGTGCGTGATTTATAAGGTGCTTATCGTTAAATTTATAACCTATAATTTCCTCAAGTTTTTCTATACTGTTCATTCTGTCCTGTTCCTTTCGGATAAGTTTCTGACGTAGTTTTCTATTGATTCAATAACTTTTCCGTCAACACATTTCTGTGCCTGTCTGACTGCATTGAAAAAAGCCTTTGCATCTGAACTTCCGTGCGCTTTGATTACCGGCTTGCGTACTCCCATAAGTGCAGAACCGCCCGTTTCACGATAATCCATTTGTGCCTTGAACTGCCTGATTTTTCCCATTGACAAAACTGCTCCGATTATACCTGCTCCAGAATAGAGCCACTTCATTTTTTTAGAGAAAAATGAACCCATACCCTCATAAAGTTTAAGGACAATATTTCCTGTAAATCCGTCAGTTACAACAACATGGCAGTCACCTTTCGGAAGTTCTCTTGCTTCAATATTTCCGCTGAAATTAAGTCCCGACTTTTTTAAAAGCTTGTATGTTTCAATTTCAAGTTCTCTGCCCTTTGTTTCCTCTGCACCTATATTAAGCAATGCAACTTTAGGATTTTTAATGCCCATTACACGCTCCATATATGCACTTCCCATAACAGCAAACTGCACAAGCATTTCCGCCCTGCACTCTGTATTTGCACCGGCATCAAGCAGAATAAAATTACCCTTATCAGTCGGCAGAAGCGGTGCAGGTGCAACTCTTTTTATACCATTGATACGCTTTATAATGAAAGTTGCACCCATAACCAATGCACCTGTACTTCCTGCCGATATAAAGGCATCACCTTTTCCGTCGGCAAGAAGTTTCATACCTAACGCCATAGAAGTATTTTTCCCCGATTTTATAATTTCTTTCGGTTCTTCGTGAATATCAAACACTTCATCTGTATGGACTATCTCAATTTTGTCAAGGCTTAAACTGTTATCTTCTGCACATTTCTTTATTTTACTTTCACTGCCTGTAAGAATAATTTCAACGCCAAGTTCCTTTACTGCTCTTTCACAGCCTTTTATAACTTCCAAAGGGGCATTGTCTCCTCCAAAAGCATCAACTATTATTTTTGCCAACTCTATCCAGCTCCTTTTTGAGTGCATCTACAGCACGACTTGCATATACACCATATTTTTCTTTCTTGTCACGTATTCTTGTACCTATATCGGGCAGTATTCCCATATTTGCACCCATAGGCTGAAACTTGTTTGCATTGAAACTATCGCTTATATAATTCGACAATGCACCAATCATAGTTTCTTTTGGCAGACATATCGGCTCAAGTCCGAGAATTTTTCTTGCAGCAGATGTTCCGGCAATAATTCCGCTTGTGGCAGATTCCATATAACCCTCAACACCTGTTATCTGTCCTGCAAAATATATGTTTTCATTTCTGCGCATGGAAAAATCAGGATTCAGAAGTGCAGGACTGTTTATAAAAGTATTTCTATGCATTACGCCATAACGCATAAATTCAGCATTTTCCAGACCGGGTATCATTGAAAATACACGTTTCTGCTCTCCGAATTTCAGATTTGTCTGAAATCCCACAATATTAAACAAAGTTGCTTCTTTGTTTTCACGTCTCAACTGTACAACTGCGTAAGGACGTTTTCCCGTGCGTTTATCAGTAATTCCGACTGGTTTCATAGGTCCGAAACGCATTGTATCTTCTCCACGTGATGCAAGAACTTCTATCGGCATACAGCCCTCGTATACACTGAAAGGGTGCGTTTCAAAGTCTTTGAGCTGAACTCTCTCTGCACCAATCAGAGCATGGTAAAATGAAAGATATTCATCTTTATCCATAGGACAGTTGATATAATCTGCGTCTCCCCTGTCATATCGTGATGCAAAAAATACTTTATCCTTGTCAAGACTTTCATATGCCACAATAGGTGCGGCGGCATCATAAAAACTCAATCCGTCACCGCATAAATCCCTGATAATATCAGCCATTGCACCGCTTGTAAGAGGTCCTGTTGCGATAACTGTTATACCTTGCGGAAGTTCAGCAACTTCACCCTCAATTACTTCAATCAAACTATTTTCCCTGATTTTTCGTGTAACACTGTCCGAAAATTTTTCACGGTCTACTGCCAATGCTCCACCTGCCTCAACAGCATTTTCCTTTGCACATGGAACAGTCAGTGAGCCGAGCATTTCCATTTCAGTTTTAAGAAGTCCTGCGGCTGATTCAATTCTTGATGCTTTAAGAGAATTTGAACAGACAAGTTCCGCAAAACCATTGTATTTGTGTGCAGGACTATATTTCTGCGGTTTCATTTCGTAAAGGCGAACATTTATTCCGTAATTTGCAAGACTCCATGCTGCTTCGCAGCCTGCCAGACCTGCTCCGATTACATTTACTGTTTCAATCATTTTTTCAGCTCTCTTTCGTATCCACAACCCTTATTTTCGCATATCAGTTTACAGGATTTTCCACCCTTATTAAAAAGTGTTTTTCCACATTCGGGACATTTTTCAGCTGTCGGAACATTCCATGTCATAAAAGTACATTCGGGATAGCCCTCACAACCATAAAAACTTCTTCCCTTTTTTGACTTTTTCAGGAGCATTTTCTTTTCACACAAAGGACAGTTTCCCTCTGTTTCAGTTACAATCTGTTTTGCATTTTTACAATCAGGAAATCCGGGACAGGCAAGAAATTTTCCGTATTTACCAAATTTTATAACCATATTTCTGCCACAATTTTCGCATATTTCGTCCGTTTCCTCGCTCGGAACTTTTACACGCTTTCCCTCCATAGCATTTTCGGCTTTCTGTAAATCGGCTGAAAATCCCTCATAAAATCTTGCAAGAGTTGCAATCCAGTCTTTTTCACCCTTTTCAATTTCATCAAGACTTGTTTCCATATCAGCCGTAAACTTTGCGTCAACAATACCATGAAAATGCTCTTTCATAAGTTCTGTTATTATTTCACCTAAACTTGTTGGTTTAAGCTGTTTTCCATCATGTTCAACATACTGACGTGCTGTAATCGTTGAAATTGTCGGTGCATAGGTACTTGGTCTACCTATGCCGTTTTCTTCCATAGCCTTTATGAGTGATGCCTCTGTATATCTAAGAGGGTGCTGAGTGAAATGTTGATTCCCTGCAATTGATTTCAGCTTTACATTGTCATTTTCATTAAGCGGTGGGAGCATCTTTTTTTCAATTGTTTCTTCGTCATTTGCTTCTTTATAAAGCACCATGAATCCATCAAATTTTACTGAATACCCTGATGCTCTGAAAATACATTTGTTTGCTTCAATATCAACTGAAACAGTGTCAAGAAGTGCATTTGCCATCTGACTTGCAATAAATCTTGACCATATAAGCTCATACAGCTTGTATTGGTCGCTTGTGAGATTGGCTTTCACTCTTGCGGGAGTTAAATCAGGAAGTGACGGTCTTATAGCTTCATGTGCATCTTGTGCATTACTTTTTGTTTTGTAAACTCTCGGTTTATCGGGCAGATAGCTTTTTCCGTAAACAGTTTCAATATATGACGATGCAGCTGTTTTTGCCTCATCAGAAACACGGAGACTGTCTGTTCTCATATATGTTATAAGTCCGACTGCACCAATACCCTGAATATCGATACCCTCATAGAGTTCCTGAGCAGTTTTCATTGTACGCTTTGAACTGAATCCAAGTTTTTTAGATGCTTCCTGTTGCATTGTGGAAGTGATAAAAGGTGGCGACGGCTGTTTTTTCGTTACACGTTTTTTTACAGATGTAACAGTATATTCCGCACCCTCAAGCATTGCAAGTATTTTGTCCGCATCTTCTTTTGTTGAAATAAAAATCTTCTTGTTGTCTTTTTTTGAAGTGTCCGAATCCTTTGCTGGTATTTCGATTTTCTTTCCGTCAACAGACAAAAGACTTGCACTGAATACTTTTCTTGAAACAGGAGCTGTAAACTTTGCATCAATAGACCAATATTCTTTCGGAACGAACTTTCTTATTTCATTTTCTCTGTCAACAACAATACTTACAGCTACAGACTGCACACGTCCTGCTGATAATCCACGCTTTACTTTTTTCCAGAGAAACGGACTTAATTTATAACCAACAAGTCTGTCAAGAATACGTCTTGCCTGCTGTGCATTAACTAAATCCAAATCTATTTTGTGCGGATTATTCATGCCGTTGCTTACGCCTGTTTTTGTTATTTCATTAAACTCAACACGGTTATTGTCATTCATATCAAGATTAAGCAGTTGTGCAATATGCCATGAAATAGCCTCACCCTCACGGTCGGGGTCAGTTGCAAGATAAACTTTTTCACACTTTTTTGCACGGCTTTTCAGGTCTTTGATAATGCTTGCTTTGCCTTTCATATTTATATACTTAGGCTCAAAATTATTTTCTGTATCAACACCAAGCGTTGATTTAGGCAAATCACGTATATGACCCATAGAAGCCACTACCTCATAGCCTTTTCCAAGATATTTCTGTATTGTTTTAGCCTTTGCAGGAGATTCTACTATAACTAAATATGACATTCCCCCGTCAATCCTCCTTATCTTTTTATCTCAAACATTTTTCCCGGAAGCGACCTTATCTGTCCCACAATTTCAAGTTCTGTAAGAGCTGTCATAAGTTCTGTCGGATTAAGATTCAGCTTTTGTG
>CAMWKY010000007.1 GCA_947174965.1 uncultured Ruminococcus sp.
GACTTTTACACCGTTTCAACAAAATATTTCAAAAAATATTAAAATAACTCTTGACAAATCGATTTAAGTGTGATATAATAATTATGTTGTAAGTGATTTCGGAATATAGATGTGCGGGTCCTGTGCAACAGGATACCGTGAACCATGTCAGGTGGGAAACCAAGCAGCATTAAGCGGACTTTCTTGTGTGCCGCAGCAAACCTGCACATCTATGTTCCGAAATTTTTTGGCGAAATTCGTTGAAAAGGGTGATGATGATGTATAAGGCTTTGTATAGAAAATGGCGACCGCTTACGTTCGACGACGTTATTTCTCAAAATCATATCACTGATACTATCAAAAATCAGATTAAAAACGAAAAAACAGCCCATGCTTATCTTTTTACCGGCTCAAGAGGTACGGGAAAAACGACCTGCGCAAGAATTTTTGCAAAAGCTGTAAACTGCCCGAACATGAAAGACGGCAACCCATGTCTTGAGTGTGATATTTGCAGAGAAGCGGACGAAAATTCACTTACAGATATTGTGGAGATTGACGCAGCTTCAAACAACGGTGTTGAGGATATACGTGATTTGCGTGAGGGTGCTGTTTATTCGCCTGAAAGATGCAGATACAAGATTTATATTGTTGACGAGGTGCATATGCTTTCCGTTTCGGCATTTAATGCACTGCTGAAAATCATGGAAGAACCGCCACCGTATGTCAAGTTTATACTTGCCACAACAGAGATTCACAAAGTCCCTGCAACTGTTGCATCACGCTGTCAGCGGTACGATTTCAGACGTATCAGGCAGAACGACATTGCGGACAGGCTTTCATATATAGCGGAGCAGGAACATATTGAACTTACAAAAGACGGTGCTTTCCTCATTGCAAAGCTTGCGGACGGCGGTATGCGTGATGCTGTTTCACTTCTTGACCAGTGTTCAGTGTGTGCGGACAGAATTGATGCAGAGACAGTCTCTCAAACGGCAGGTATCGCAGGAAATGACTTTCTGTATGATATACTTGAAGCTGTTGCTGATTCAGATGCTCCGAAAGCTGTCGCAGTTACGGCAAAGCTGTATGATATGTCAAAAGAACTTACACGCCTTTGTGACGAACTTATCATGCAGTTGAGAAACATCATGCTTATAAAAGCATCTCCCACAAATGCGGACAGTATCATAACAGTTATGCCTGATGATATGGCAAGACTTAAAGTAATTGCCGATAAATCGGGGCTTGACAAGATAATGCAGTGGCTTGCGCAGTTTCAGAACTGCCGTGAACGCATGGCAAGAGTAATGAACAAGCGTGTTGAATTTGAGATGAATCTTATAAAAATATGTTCAGATATTAAAGAAAATTCCGTTCAGACTATTGACAATTCTGAAATTTATGATAAAATAAAGAAGTTGGAGAATAAAATCAATTCAGGATATATCCCGAAAGAAAAAGAATTCCTTACGGCTACAGCTCCGAACACAGATAATCAGCCTTTGCCGAATGTGAATGTTGACATTAAAAACATCAACCCTGATGAGTGGACACCATGTTCACGCTGGAATGAAATAATGCAGGTTTTCAGCGATATAAACGGAGCTTATGCAGGCTGTATGAACGGCTCAACGGCATCAACAAACGGAAATGTACTCTGTATTTTCACTCCGAACAGATTCGCTATAGATTTTCTGAAAAAAAGCAGGGAAAATGCAATTGCTTTAAGCAAGGCAGTCTATACTGTTTTAGGACAGAAATACAGTATCACGGCACGCTGTACAACTACTGTTGAGGAAACAAAGGCAAAGGCAGAACAGTTTCTGAAAAAGGCAATTAACAGCGGTATCGAAACAGCTGTTGAGAATAATTAATCATAATTACTAATTCATAAAGGAGATTTGTTAAAATGAAAGCAAGAATACCAAAAGGCGCAGGCGGTGCGCAGAATATGGGTCAGGTTATCAAGAAGGCACAGAAAATGCAGGAGCAGATTACAGAACTTCAGGACCAGATTGAAGCTCGTGATTTTTCAGCTACAGCAGGTGGCGGAGCAGTTTCAGTTGTCCTCACTGGCAAAAAGACTGTAAAATCTCTATCTATCAAGCCAGAAGTTGTTGACCCTGATGATATTGAAATGCTTCAGGATTTGATTATCAGCGCAGTTAATGAGGCTATCAACAATATTGAAGCTGAAACAGAAGCTGAAATGGGCAAGATAACTGGCGGAGTATCACTTCCGGGATTATTTTAATGGCTGACCATAATGCACTCCCGCTTGTGATACTTGCGGAGAAGTTCGCATCTCTGCCCGGAATAGGCATGAAAACCGCACAGCGACTTGCATATCATGTCATGTCAATGAACACGAACGAAGTCGAGGAATTTTCAAAGGCTCTTGTTGATGCAAAAAAAAATGTGAGATGCTGTTCTGTATGCCAGAATCTCACGGAGCGCAATATTTGCCCTATTTGCAGTGATGCCGAACGCAAAGCCAATATTATATGCGTTGTCGAAAGTCCGAAAGACGTTACGGCATTTGAGCGTACAAAAGAATATGGCGGTTTATACCATGTTCTGCATGGACTTATATCGCCTATGGACAATATAACACCCGATAAACTGCGTATCAGGGAACTGCTTTCAAGAGTACAGCAAGGCGGTGTTGACGAAGTTATTATGGCAACGAATCCGACTGTTGAGGGTGATGCAACTGCGCTGTATATCGCAGGACTGCTTAAACCTATCGGCATAAAGGTTTCACGTCTTGCATTTGGTCTGCCTGTCGGTGCTATGCTTGAATATGCGGACGAAGTAACACTGTTCAAGGCTCTTGAGAACAGAAATATTATTTAGACATCTACTTATTAACTCTTTTTAATATTCATAGGAAAAGCTCCAATTCGGGAGCTTTTTCTACTTTTTATTGAGAAATTCAGCATATTTGTCGCATATTTCTTTCGTCTCACCAAAATCAATCTGTTTTCCTTTTTCAATCCAGAGGACTTTTGTTGCCATACGTCTTATTTGTGCGAGCGAATGCGATACAAGCAGAGTTGTCGCACCACCTTTTATAATCTCCAGCATCTTTTTTTCACTCTTTTGACGAAATGCGCCGTCCCCGACCGACAAAACTTCATCAAGAATAAGTATTTCAGGCTTCACAAGACAAGCTATTGAAAATGCAAGTCGTGACTTCATACCAGACGACAAGTGCGCAAACTTTCTGTCCTCAAACTCTTTCAGTTCGGCAAAGTCTATGATGCTTTCATAGGTCTGATTCATGAAATCACGTGTATATCCTAACATTGCGCCACGCAGGAACGTATTTTCTTTTACAGTAAGTTCACCGTCAAATCCCGTGCCTAATTCAAGGAGTGACGCTATACTTCCACGCACTGCCATAGTTCCCTTTGTCGGACGCATTATGCCTGAAATCACCTTGCAAAGCGTGGACTTGCCTGCACCGTTCGTCCCGATAATACCCAACAATTCGCCCTCATCAATCGAAAACGATATGTCATTGAGTGCCTGAAATTCTTTCTGCTTGTAAGTGCCTTTGATTTTCTGTATGATAATATCTTTCAAGCCGACGTTTGAGAAGTCTCCTACAATATACGACACGGAAACGTCATTCAGTTCAATTTTTTTCACATTGCACCCCCCTTGTCACATATAGTACATGAATTTATAGTTATACTTTCTGTATATCAATGCGCCCACTGTCAAAGCAATAACGGCATACACAAGGCAAAGTGCGTGTACTTTCCAGTTTGGTATGATGCCATAAATGACAATCTGCCTGAAATACGTTATATAGGTGTAAAGCGGATTGAGATAGAAAAGCTTCTGAACTTGCGGAGAATATGTGTCGGTGTAGTAGAAGATTGCAGACATATACATCAGCATAAGCGTAAATATATCGTATAAGTACTGAATATCCTTGAAAAGAACGAACAGTGCCGAAAGAATAAATCCGCACCCGATATTGAACAAGATAAGGCACACAATCGGATATATCAGCATGAAAAAGCTGAAATGAAAGTCTATGCCGTCCACAAGGGCAAACAGAAAGAAGATTATCAGCGTAAGAACGTAGTTTATTACAGATGCGACATTTTTCGACAGCAGGAACATATATTTCGGCAGATTTATTTTTGTGATGATGTTTGCATTCTGCATAAGCGAGTGCATACCGCCTGTTGTGGAATCCTTGAAAAATGCGTAGGTGAGATTTCCGGCGAACAGATATATTGTGTAGTGCGGTTTGTCCCTGCCGAAAAAGTGGGTAAATACGATACTCATTACAAGCAACTGCATCATTGGCGAGACGAGACTCCAGAGCATACCTAATATAGTACGCTTGTATTTTTTCTTGAAATCACGCTTAACAAGCTCCTCAAAAAGAAATCTGTATTTTTTCATGCGGTTGAATATATTTTCAGTCATGATTTTCTCCTGTAATAATTTCATGCTCATTCTGTATAACTCTCATCTGCGCCCCGACTGTTTCATAGCTGTAGTCACGGCTCACAACGTTCATATCAAGAAGACGGAGTGAGAGATGACGAGGGTCGTTTGTGCCTGTTTTCAGATGTTTCCGCTTGTATACGTGGGAAAACCTGAAGCTGATTTTGATTTTGCCGTCTGATGCAATGTACTCTTTCGGAACTTCAAAGACAAGATAATCATTTTTCGGACGAAAAATTTCACGTGCAAGAACTTTGTGACCATTGACGTACACCTTCAGGAAAAATTTATATTGTTTGTAATATATATATGGCTCATAGTGAATCTGTACAGCAAGATTTTTGTCATATGACGGCATAACAAAGCTGATGTAAGCTTTTTTACGTACAATCCATCTGCCCTCTGGTGAGGGATATTCAATGCCGAAAGTCTCAATATCGGGGCATCTTGCAAAATCCGTGAAGCCTTTATTGATGTGATACAGAACTTTTGTTTCGTCTTTCATGCTGACAAGATAATCATAGAATCGCTCACAGAAATTTCCGTTGTAGTAGAAAAACTTGTCACGCTTTGTTTTTTCGTCTGCGGTAAGTCTGAATCCGTTGTTGAAGTAACAGCGCAGTTTGTCAACACAGTCTTCAACGGTATCAACGATATTGAAGATGTAGTCTTTTTTGTTGCTGTAAGGGTCGGCAAGGTCGGTTTTGTGGTTGTATTTCAGGCAGTCTTCATTGTCGGGGATATTGAGGAAGATTGACGGCTTGTGCTGAAACCACATCTCAAAGCACATTGAAGAATAGTCCGTTATCAGTATGGAAGATGTGTGCTTTGCTTCGGCAATTTCGTCATCACTCAATATCTGCACATTCTCAAGCAGTCCGTTTCCGCAGACCTGCAATACACTGTGATGCAGAGCGATTTTTAGGGTGTAGCCGTTTTCTTTTACAAGTCTCTGAAATTCAGGATTTTCAAGAAGTTCTGAAATCGTTCGCACATAGACAGTATTTTTCAGTTCATTTTCAGGGATATTTTTCAGGTATCGCCTGTGCGTGAAGTATATGAAGATACTTTTCCCGAACTCTGCATTTTCGGAGCTTAACAAATCCCACCTGAACAGACCGTTTTTCACCAGATTATCTTCCGTATAGCACGCACGTTCCATAAATATTTTCTTTTCAAAGTCGTTGCTTATCATAATCTTGTCAAAAAGGAAAGCACTGTAAGACGACTGTGAAATAAAATCGTCCTTGAAAAAGTTTATGCCGTGCTGTGTGAAGATTGAGTACACATATGGACTTCTTTTTACAGCTTCTGTGATGCCGATACGTAGGGAATGGAGTACCTGAAATCCACCGCAGATAAACTTTGTTGTTTTGAATAAGTCACGCATGAAAAAAGCGAACTCAACAATATTATCTGCCGAATACGGAATAATATTATCCCCGAACTGCTTTTTTATTTCAGGATAAGCACTGCAATCCCTGTTGATGATATAATAAGGCTCAAAGGGGTGATTTTTGTGTGCATAGAGGTACTTGAACAGCTCAAATTCGTCCTGCGGAGAGGTATCGGCTTCTACAATAAAATCACAGCAGATAACCTTGTTGCGTACGGTCTGTAGGGTCATGGATTTGTAAATTGCGTGGGCAATGTATCTTCTGAAAACGCTGTCTCTGATAGTGTTTATGGTGTTTTTGATTTTTCCGAACATCTGGAAAGTCCTTTCTTCTGATAGTTTTTACTATATTTTACCATTATATCAGCATTTTGTCAATAGTAAGGTGTGCGGAAGCATATAAGGGCGTATCAAAAAAACGGTCAGAACTGAATCCGACCGCTTGTATTATTATTTGTCCTCTGATTTTTTGCTTTCCTTGCCTTTCCACCACGACCATGTTACCGGAGCAACAAAAAGTGATGAGTAAGTACCTGAAATCAAGCCGAAAATGAGTGGAACGGAGAAGCTAAGAAGTGAAGTATATCCGCTGACGAACACAACAACTGATACAACAATCATAGTGCCGATTGTTGTGATAGATGTTCTGATTGAACGTTTGAGCGACTGCGAACAGCCCATATTTATAAGCTCATTCAGTGATGCATTAGGATAGAGATTTCTGTTTTCTCTGATTCTGTCGTAGATTACGATAGTGTTGTTGATTGAATATCCTAAAATTGTAAGGATTACAGCAACGATATTTGCGTTGAACTCAAAACCAAAGAGAATGGACGTTGCAAGCGCAGTTACAAGGTCATGACAGAGGGCGAATATTGAGCAGATACCAGCCGACCAGCCACCGATTTTATTGAATCGTACTGCAATATAGATGATTATAATGAAAGATGCAACGACTATCGCAAGCAGGCATTTCAACAGAAATTCACGTCCTGATGCGGAGCTTACGTCATTGGAATCGAACAATTCAAGCTGATTATCGGGGAAAGCCTGATTGAGTGCTTCTGTGAGTGCGAACTGTCGTTCAGCGTTAAGTCCTTCGTTTGATGTGAATGAGAGTGTAACCTGATTTGAGTCGGAATCAAGGCTATGACCTGTCCGCACGGTTACGGGAACACCCACAACACTTTCGGTTTCATTGTTGATTTTGTTCGTATCAATGTCGCCTGTATATGAGTATGTGAGGATTGTACCGCCCTTAAATTCGATTGCAAGATTTATTCCACGTATCACAATACCCACACAAAGTGCAATCACAACACATACAGCTATTGCAAGTATCGTCTTTTTCTTTGCGCAGAAATCATAGATTTTGCTTGTGTTAGGAGTAGTTTTTTTGCTCATTTCTCAACACCTCCATAAAGCTTTCTATTTCTGAACGCATTGAACTTTGAAAGTGAAGTCACCATAAGTTTAGCAAAGAATACGCCGAAAATAAAGTTGCATATAACGCCGACAAGAAGCGTGAATCCGAACGAATACACAACACCCTCTGTAGTTGCGCCGAACATAAAGAAGATTGTTTTATTGAGAATCTGTGAGAAGAAGCTTGACGGCACACCAAATGCACCCATAAGAATTATAGCAATAATTACATTCGTGATATTTCCGTCAAGGATTGCTGAAAATGCCTTCTTGTATGCAATTTTGATTGCTGAATCAAGAGTTTTTCCAGAACGGACTTCCTCTTTGATGCGTTCACCCGTGATGATATTTGCGTCGACACCCATACCGATTGAGAGAATGATACCAGCGATACCTGGTATTGTGAGAGTTGAGCCGGGCATGAATCCGAACCAGCCTGTTATTGCGGAAAGAGTTCCTGCAATCTGTCCGACAAGCGCAATTACTGCAACGAAGCCGGGCAATCTATAGAGGATAAGCATATAAACAGCAATAAGTGCGAATGAAATATATGATGCAAGGAGAATTGCATTAAGTGAGCCTTCGCCCATAGTTGACGAAATCGTCTTGAAACTTGTCGTAACCATTTTGAAAGGCAATGCACCGGAGTTAATCTGGTCGGCAAGAGCCTTTGCGGATTCGGCTGTAAAGTTACCTGTAATGACAGCTTCGCCGTTTGAGATAACGCTGTTTACAGACGGGTATGAAATCATGTTGTTGTCCATCCATATAGAAATCGGGGTACTTGTGCCACTTAATTCAGCTGTAGCCTTTGCAAATTTTTCAGTACCGCTGTCATCTCCGCCCGAAGTGAGTTTGAGAGTAACAACGTATTCAAGATTACCATTGCTGTCGGGTTGCTGACCATATCCAGCCTTTTCGACATCATCACCGCTTAATACAAGTTCACCTGTCGGGATTGTGTTTCCTAAATCGTCAGTGATAGAGTCAGTGCCTTTTCTGAATGTGAGTTCAGCCATTTCGCCAAGTTCCTTGACAGCTTCTTCTGCGTCGTATTCGCTTTCGCCAGCCTGCCATGGGAAACGTACGATAATTCTGTCGCTTTTGTTGTCGCTGTAGAGTTCATTATCGTTGATGCCGAGTGCGGAGAGACGAGTTTTGATTTTTTGAGTTGCAGCATCAAGCTGTTCGTCAGTTACGTCAATATCGTCCGCAGGTGCAAAAGTTACATCAACACCGCCCTTGATGTCAATACCCAGTCGAATATCGTCAACACCCTTTATAATCGTTTTTGTGTTGTCGCCGAAAAGGTAGTCAAGACCAAAGACAGATGAAACAGTAAACAACGCAATAAAAACAGCAATTAGAAAAAATGTTGATTTGCGTGTTTTTTTGTTCACGTTTTTTCGCCTCCTGTATATTTTTCTTTGTCGCCGTGACAATTACTATTATTTTACAATATCTGCGCCAAAAAGTCAAGCATATCTGCAATAATTGTCTGCAATTAGGTAATATGCACAAGTTTCACGCTGATTTTTTGGTTATATAAGCAATCACCTGAAATTTTTCTGTGAGATTTTGAGCCTGTTCATAGCACGTTTTAGTGCTGTCTGCGTTTCGTAGTATTCACGTATGCTTTGTTTCTGACGGAGTTTTTCCTCTGCACGCTCCTTTGCCTGTTCGGCACGCTTTATATCGATTTCTTCGGGCAGTTCGCACGAATCCGCAAGTATAACCGCCTTATCGGGCATGACTTGTATAAATCCCTCTGATATTGCGGCGTACTTCCATTCGCCCTCAACCATGTACTTCAGTTCACCTGTCGGGAGTGACGTTACAAGTGGTTCGTGTCCTGCCATGATGCCAAGCAAGCCGTCTATTGCTGTGATTACGAGATGTTCAACGTCCCCCTGAAAAAATATTCTGTCTGATGCGACTATCTCAAGATAGAAAGTTTTAGCCATTCTCAAGCTCCTTTGCCTTTGCAAGCACATCATCAATAGTACCAGCCATAAGAAACGCACTTTCGGGGTATTTGTCCATATCGCCGTCAATTATAGCCTTGAATCCCTCGATAGTATCTTTCAGCGGAACATATTTTCCTTTTAATCCAGTGAAATTTTCTGCAACGCTGAACGGCTGTGACAAGAATTTCTGTATCTTCCTTGCACGGTATACGGCTGTTTTGTCGTCCTCATCAAGCTCCTCCATGCCAAGTATACTGATAATATCCTGCAATTCCTTATACTTCTGTAAAAGCTCCTGTGTACGTCTTGCAACCGTATAATGCTCCTCACCCACAATATCGGGTTCAAGTATGCGTGAATTTGATTCAAGCGGGTCTACAGCAGGATATATGCCCTGTTCAACGATTTTTCTTGATAATACTGTTGTTGCATCAAGATGTGCAAACGTTATAGCAGGTGCAGGGTCTGTGAGGTCGTCCGCAGGTACATAAACCGCCTGAACTGACGTTATAGAGCCGTTTTTGGTGGACGTTATACGCTCCTGAAGTTCGCCTACTTCTGTTGCGAGTGTAGGCTGATAGCCGACAGCGGACGGCATACGTCCAAGAAGTGCGGAGACTTCCGAGCCTGCCTGTACATATCGGAAAATATTGTCTATGAATAAAAGTACGTCCTTGTGTTCAACGTCCCTGAAATACTCCGCCATTGTAAGACCTGTCTGTGCAACTCTCATACGTGAGCCGGGCGGTTCATTCATCTGACCGAATACAAGCGCAGTCTTGCTGATAACACCCGATTCCTGCATCTCATTCCAGAGGTCGTTGCCCTCACGTGAACGCTCTCCGACACCTGTAAAAATGGAGTAACCGCCATGTTCAGTTGCGATATTGTGTATAAGCTCCTGAATAAGAACAGTCTTGCCGACACCTGCACCCCCGAAAAGTCCAGTTTTACCGCCTTTTGCGTACGGTGCAATCAGGTCGATTACTTTTATACCCGTTTCGAGAATCTCAACAACAGGGCTTTGCTCCTGAAAAGACGGTGCTTTTCTGTGGATTTCCCAGTATTCTTTTGCACCCGTATCACCATGCTTGTCAATCGGCTCACCGAGTACATTGAACATACGCCCGAGAGTTTTCTCCCCGACTGGTACTTTTATACAGCTACCTGTTGCAGTTACTTCCATGTTCCTGCTGATTCCCTCACTTGTTGCGAGCATGATACAACGCACTGTGCGGTTGCCGAGATGCTGTGCAACTTCCATGACACGACTTTTTCCGTCAACCTGAACAGTCAGCGCATCTTTTATCATGGGCAGAGTGCCTGTCGGGAACTCTACATCAATAACAGGTCCTACAACCTGTGTTATTCTGCCTTTTTCCATGTGAAAATACTCCTTTCTCACTCCTGATTGTCAAGACTGTTTGCGCCACTGCATACTTCCGTGATTTCCTGCGTTATAGATGCCTGTCTTGCCCTGTTGTAGAGAAGTGACAAGTCTTTTATCATATCTTTTGCACTGTTTGTAGCGGAGTCCATAGCCGTCATGCGTGACTGCTGTTCACAACAGAACGCTTCAACCATTGCGCCGTAAATAATACCCTTTGCATAGTTCGGGATAAGATACTCCATAACTTTTTCAGGTGACGGCACAAATGACGCTTTCGGCAGTTTTCTGATTGAGCCGTCTTTTGCTTTTCCGAAGTGACGGCGTTCAAACGGAAGTAACTGCAATGACTTTGTTTCCTGCAAAACTGATGATACCATATCAGTATACAACAGCCATACTTCATCAAGTTCGCCCCTGCTGAATTTGTCGATAATCATATCCGCAATCTCACCAGCACGGTAAAGCGTGGGATTTTGTGTAGTGTAGAGAAATTCTCCGTCAACAGATTTTATTCTTTTCTGAAAGTACATTCGCCCGACCTGTCCCATGACAAAAAGATAACAATTGTCAATATCAGGAGCTTCTTTAAGTTTCTGCTCCGCAAATTTCAGGATATTGTGATTATAGCTTCCGCATAGTCCTTTATCGCCCGTTATGACGATATACCCCCTCTTGCGCTTTTCAGACGGAATGTCTGAACGTCTGTTGAAGTACTGCTGTTCAGTGTGCGGAGTATGTTCAAGTACGCTTTCAATGGTGTCCTGCAATTTATAGAAGTACGGTTCAGTTGATTCAAGTGCTTTTCTTGCCTTTTTCAGCTTTGAAGATGATATAAGATACATAGCATTTGTAATTTTGAGAATCTGCTTTATACTCTCTGTTCTGTCACGTATTTCACGTATATTTGCCATAGTCTTTTACTCCTCAAATGCTTCAATAATTCTCTCAATACGCTCTTTCAGGTCGTCTGTAAGCACTTTTTTGTCCTCAATTTCCTCAATAATATCTTGTCCGTAACTCCTGATATAGTTCATAAGTTCATTGGTGTACTCTTTCATCTCTTTCGGCTTGATATGCTCAAAAAGTCGTTTCTGTGATGCATAGAGAAGTATAACCTGCTCATAGTGCGGAAGCGGATTATACAAAGGCTGTTTCAGCATTTCAGTAATAAGATGACCATGATTGAGTAATTCTGTGGTTGCGGGGTCAAGTTCAGACGAAAACTGCGTGAAGATTTCCATTTCCTTGAACTGTGCAAGGTCGATACGCAGATTTCCAGCCGCCTTTTTCATTGCCTTTGTCTGTGCCGCACCGCCTACACGTGAAACGGAAAGTCCATAGTTTACAGCAGGTCGCTGTCCTGAATTGAAAAGCTCACTTTCAAGAAATATTTGTCCGTCCGTGATTGAGATTACATTTGTCGGGATATACGCAGAAATATCACCTGCCAGAGTTTCAATAATCGGAAGTGCTGTGAGTGAGCCTCCGCCGTGTTCGTCGTCAAGACGACTTGAACGCTCCAGCAGTCTTGAATGTAAATAGAAAACGTCACCCGGATATGCTTCACGTCCGGGCGGTCTGTGCAGTAACAACGACATTGCACGGTATGCGACAGCGTGTTTTGACAAATCATCATACACAATAAGAACATCTTTTCCCTTTGACATGAAGTATTCAGCTATAGCTGTACCCGAATATGGCGCAATATACTGCAATGGAGCTGGTTCGCTTGCTGACGCTGATACAACAACAGTATAATCCATAGCACCGTACTTTTTAAGAGTATTTACAGTCTGCGCAACTGTAGACGACTTCTGCCCGATTGCAACGTATACGCATATAACGTCCTTGTCCTTCTGATTTATCATAGTATCAACAGCAATTGACGTTTTACCCGTCTGCCTGTCGCCTATGATAAGTTCACGCTGTCCACGTCCTATCGGAAACATTGAGTCTATAGCAAGTATACCAGTCTGCAACGGCACATTTACCGACTTTCTTTCAATTACACCCGGTGCTTCACGTTCGATAGGGAAGTAATCGTCCGCCTTGATTTTTCCGAGTGCATCAATTGGTGAGCCGAGCGCATCAACAACACGTCCAAGCAGTTCGTCGCTTACTCCGATACCTGCCCTTTTGCCCGTGCGGACAACTGATGACCCCTCTGTCAAGCCGTAATCATTTCCAAGAAGTACGACACCGACCGACTTTTCCTCAATATTCTGCACAATTCCACGGATACCAGTCTCAAACTCCACAAGTTCGCCGTACATTACGCCACTCATGCCACGCACTCTTGCAATACCGTCACCAAGTTTTGTTATAAAGCCCGTTTCAGTTGCACCCGAACGGACTTCAAAATCTTTTATCTCTGTTTTGAGTACGGAAATTATGTCTCCTGACTTTATTTCACCGCCGATTCTGTCTACAGTCTCAACGGCTTTATTCTGTAAAGTCTCACGGATTTCATGTAAACTTGTCCTGTAGCTTCTGTCATACTCAACATCACCGGCATTAAGGATAAAACCGCCGATAATATCGGGGTCGTGCCTGTATTCAATATCAACATCATCACGTACAAATTTATTCATGATAAACTTACGCAAATCAGCCTGTTGTGATTCCGTGAGTGGCGTTACATAGCGCACAACAGCTTTGACACTGCCCTGCTTTTCAAGAAGTATGTCAAGATATTCGTCAAAAATATCATTCAAATCTGAAATTATGCCCGATTTTGCGGAGTTCAGCATAAATCGCTCCATACTTTCAGGGAAAATCTTCTGAATGATGTTTCTTTTTTCGTCAAGTGTCACAAGCGGATTTTCAAGCGTATCAGAGGCATCAGGACAAGCAACCATCACGCTTTTAGCCGTTTCAATATCATCACGGCTTATGTCAAGGCGGATAAGTTCTTTCAGAAAGTCTTTTGCAATATCTTTCATGACATTTTACCCTCCTCTTTTGCAAGAAAATCATCAACAAGCTTACGGTTTTTCTCGTCGTCAAGATTAGCCCCGATTACTTTTGATGCAGTTTCAATTGCAAGGTCAGCAATCTGCGCATGAGCCTGCTGTATTACACGCTTACGCTCGTTTTCGATTGTCTCGTCTGCTGATTTGATAATATCTTCTGCTTCCTTGTGGGATTTGCTGATAATGGACTCCCTTTCAGCTTCTGCATCTTCATGAGCCTTGCGGAGAATGTTATTAGCCTCCTCTTTGGCTTCATTTATTGAATCAGTATACTGCTGTTTCAGTTCTTCAGCTTCTCTTTTTGCCTTTTCAGCATCATCAATATCTTTCTGTATTGATTCTGTTCTTTCGTTCATGATTTTGTTAATTGGTTTAAACAGGAATATTCTCAACAGAATAAACAGTATAATAACGTTTACAACTGCTTCCAATATGCTCCAGAACTCAAAATTAAGCATCTATACGCCTCCGCTGATTACTTATTGCCAAGTGAAAGAATGATAAGAAGTGCAATAACAAAGCCATAGATAGCAGTTGCTTCTGCCAATGCACAGCCGATAAGAAGTGTACTTCTGATGTCACCTTTTGCTTCGGGCTGACGTGCAATTGATTCTGTAGCCTTAGCTGTTGCAATACCGATTCCGATTCCTGCTCCTGCTCCTGTTAATACAGCAACTGCTGCACCGATTGCGATTGTTCCCATGATAAAAAACCTCCGTTATTTTTAGTTAATTGATTTATTCCTCCATAGCTTCCGCCATGAAAAGAGATGTCAGAAAAACAAATACATATGCCTGAATAAAGCCGTCAAAAATATCAAAATAAAGACTGAACACAACAGGCAAGCCATATGGCACACATAACTTTATAAGTTCCATTACAACAAATGCGCCGAGTACATTTCCGAAAAGTCGCATACAAAGCGAAAGCGGACGTGTTATAAGTTCAAGAATATTTATCGGTATCATGATAGCCATAGGCTTTGCAAATCCCTTAATCCAGCCAATACCGCCGTTTTCAATCAGAGATGTAACCTGAATAAGTATGATTGCAATTCCCGCAAGTGCCACTGTAACATTTATATCCTTTGTGGGCGGGGTAAATCCGAATATACCGATTATATTTGAAAAGCCGATGTAAATAATCAGTGTTTCAAGTATAGTAAGATATTTCTTTCCCTTTTCACCTAATATGCCAAGAAAAAAGTTATTGAGGGCGGTTATGCCTGTTTCAATAAGACACTGCTTTCCCTTTGGTACTTTTTTCAGGTTGTGTGTGAAGATAAGCGACAGAATTACAAGTACAGCCATGATTATCCACGTTACAACACACGAATCAGCTATGGGAATGCCACATATCGTAAATGCGGTTTTCGATTCAAGCTCCTCCATAAGTTTTTCCGAAAGATTACCCATAAAGCACCTTCTTTCCTATATTATATTAATTGGCAAAACAAAAACGGAGACATCAGATATGTCTGAATCTCCGTTGATTCACATATCATAAAGCATTTGCCAATACTTTAATAATATACCAAAATTCAAAGAATGTCAAGAGTTTAACGAAAATTTCACTTAATCTTCCGTTTCATCTTCCGACACCATATTTATTGCTTTGTCAAGTCTTGCAATAGCACTTGTGTTGAGCTTGTCCGAAAGTCGAACACGGTCAAGCTCCTTTTTCAGTGCGGAGAGTTCTGTTGCGACTTTTCGCATTATCTCCTCATTTTTAAGCTGTTTTTCCTCCAGTGCGCACACTCTTTTTATAAGGTCGTTCACGTTCAAAGCAAGTGCTTCATTTGCTTCGTTCTGTCTTTCACCGAACTCCGTAAGCTTGTCACCAGCCTTGAAAAAGCTGATTTTTTCGTGACCGTCAAAAGTGTGCATTTTTTCGTTTGTAAGTTTCATATCTGACATTTTTTATACTCCTCTCTCCAGTAATCAAGTGTATCTTCAATTGTTTTTTCAAGTGAAATTTCAGCTTTCCAGCCAGTATCAGCAAATATTTTTGATACATCAGGCTCTATTATGGGTGTATCAGATGCTCTCATGCGTTTCGGGTCTGTCTTTACATCAATATGCACTGCTGAAAAATTTAGCGCAGTATCAAGTATATGCTGTATGCTGACAGCTTTTCCACGTCCAACGTTGTATACGCTTCCGCTGATTCCCTTGTCCGCAAGAAGTCTGTATGCCCTCACAATGTCACGTACATCAGTAAAATCACGCATAGCTGAAAGATTTCCCACGCATATTTCAGGTGATTTTCTGCCCGATTCAATTTCGGCAATCTGCCTGCAAAAATCGGAAATAACAAAAATACTGCTCTGCTTTGCGCCTGAATGATTGAACGCACGCACCATTACTATATCAAGATTATACGCTCTTGCATATATTTTTCCCGTCATCTCCTGACAAGCTTTTGTCATTGCGTATATATTCGCAGGATTCAGCGGTTGATTTTCACTTATCGGGCAGGCTTCGGGACGTATATAGCCGTATTCCTCACCTGAACCAATCAGCACTAAACGCATATTTGCCGAATTTTCGCACTCCCTGAAAGCTTCAAGTACATTTATTGAGCCGATAATATTCACCCCTGCTGTAAGTTGTGGCTTTTTCCATGATAAAGCAACAGAACTTTGTGCGGCAAGATGATACACGACATCAGGTGATACACTGTTGAAAATATTGATTATATCGTCTTTTTTGAGAATGTCAAGTATATGGATTGTACATTTTTCGGAAATGCTCTCATTTTCAAGGCGTGTTGCGTGTACTTCAAATCCGTGTGCAGTCAGTTCATTGACAAGATAACCGCCGACAAATCCTGCTCCGCCTATAATCAAAGCTTTCATTCTGTCACCTCCAGTAAAAATTCGTATAATTTGCGTATAATTTTTTTCTCATTGAAATTGCTGATAACTCTTTTTTGTGCATTTTTTCCGAATTTTTCACGCAGACTTTTATTTTGAGCAAGTGTATTTATCGCATCTGCAAGTGCTTTATAGTCGGAGGGCGGAACGGTTATGCCTGTTTTTCCGCTGATACTCACATAAGGCACACCCGACGGCAGATTTGTATTTATTACGGGCTTGCCGTATATCATGGCTTCAAGCTGTACTATGCCAAACGCTTCACTTTTTGCGACAGACGGCAGTATAAATATATCGCAGTCAGCATAAGCCTGTTTCAGCTCATTATCGGGCAGAAATCCTAAAAAATGCACTTTTTCTGTAAGTCCGTGAGATTTTGCAAAGTCTTTCAGCGATTTTTCAAGTACGCCTGTTCCTGCTATGAAAAGTTCGCAGTTTTTCACTCTTGTAAACGCTTTCAGCAGAACGTCCACACCTTTATAATATACAAGTCTGCCAGTGAAAAACAGTTTTATAGCTGATTTGTCCGTCAGCTTATCAGTAAGAAACGGTACACGCTCAATATCAAGATAATTTTCGGGTGCTATACCATACGGCAGTATACGGCATTTTTCACGGTATGGAGCAAGATATGACGAGCCGTTAATATGCCCCTCTGTAGCCGTGAATATAACGTCCGCACGTTTCAGCAGGTATTGCATGAATGGTTTGTAAATAAGCATCAGTTTTTTCTGCTTCACTATGTCACTATGCCACGAAACAGCAACTTTTCCTTTATATCCCGACAAAAGCAATGCAACATCAGCAAGCGGAAACGGTACGTTTATATGCACTATATCCGCATTTTTCGACATTTTTCTGAATAGTCTGATAAAACTGAATGAAACAGGACAAGAAAAGTATGTTCCTAAACTTCCAGCCCTTGTGATTTTCACGCCGTCTACAGTTTCAGTGACAGTCGAGCCGAAATCATCACGGCATACAAGCGTCTTTACGGCGCAGTACTGTCTTAACTCCTCTGAATACTGCTTCACAAGACTTTCAATTCCGCCGACGTGCGGGAAATATGCCTTGTTTACTTCAAGAACTCTGATTTTGCCCATTATTCAAAGCCGTTTGCCTTGCCATAATCAAGTATATACTGCTGTAAGTCGATTCCTGCCGATTCGCTTATCTCCATCATTTCAAGAGTACGCTGTACAAAATCGGGGTCTTGCATGGTGTCATTTCTTAAACGCTCCAGAAATTCGGGGAGGTATGTTTCCATTTCAAGTCTGAAAGTATCTTCTGCTGTTAAAAAGTTGTCATAATTTTCCATTTCAAATAATCTCCTTGTAAATATTATATAGTTTTTCTGCGGATTTTTCCCATGAAAACAGTCTTGCACGCTGTAATCCTTTCATGCTCAAATCCTTTCTTAATTTCTCATCTGAATAGAGTTTGTACAGTCCTTTTGCAATGCTCTTGACAGAATAAGCATCACATATCACAGCGCAATCCCCTGTAACTTCGGGCAGTGATGCGCAGTCTGAACACAATACAGGTACTCCGCAAGCCATAGCTTCAAGTGGCGGCATACCAAATCCCTCATAAACCGACGGAAAAACAAATGCCAACGCTCCACACATAAGTGCAGTTATATCTTCTGACGGCACATACTCTGTAAAAATCACCTGTTTTGTGAGTTTCAACTCTTTCACACGCCTGAAAATACTGTCATACAGCCAGCCCTTGCCCCCTGCTAGTACAAGTTTAGGCGGATTTTTCAGCTTTTTTGCAAGTACATAGTAAGCCATTATCAGTCTTTCAAGATTCTTACGTGGCTCAATTGTACCAAGATACAGGAAATATTCTCCGTTTATACCAAGCGACTTTTTAACCTGCTGTATTTTTTCGGAATCCTCACACGGTCTGAACTTCTTCAAATCCACTCCGCACGGTACAACACGGATTTTTTTCTTGTGTTGTGGGAAATACTTTACTATCTCACTTTTTGAAAACTCTGAATCCGTTACTATTATATCCGCACGCTTCATTGACTGCTTTAGTCCCATATCAAGCATTAACTTTGTACGCAATTTTACAGTTTCGGGAAATGTCTTGTATACCATGTCATGAACTGTTATAACTGTTTTTCCGTGTACAAACGGCGGTGCAATGTAGTTGAAAAAGTGCGTTACATCAGCATTATTGCCAAAAAACAAGTTATACGGCAAGGGTATAAATGTACTCAATGCACGGTATATGAGTATTGAAAAATGTGCAATATTCGGCTTTATATCTGCAAGAAACGGTGCAAGACGTTCAAGTTTTATGTGGTCATCTTTTCTTGAAAAAAAGTTGTACATAAATTTATCTTCGGGGTGCAGACGTGCCATAGCGGTTGTTTGTCCTGCCTCACACCAGCCTATACCAGTCATTCTGTCACTTATCAATGGCAGTGCATCAAATTGTATATTCAAATTATCACTCCTTTATATTCAAAAACATTTCAAACAATACTAATCCCAGACAAGCAGAAGATGCAAGAAATATCAGCAGTCTTGCTATGAAATTTGTGAGAAGTACAGCATCATCAGGGTTATTTTTGTTGTATATCAAAGGACAGAACAAAAATGCTATTGTCGGAAAAGTATTCTGATATGTGTCGCCGTCTTTTGTGCTGTACTGAATTTGCGCATACGATACGCCCTTGCCTTCACCGAAACGATTAACTACTTTGCCTGTTGTAAGTCTGCCGTGAATTACTGTACTCATATATTCGCTTAACTTTGTAAAGCAGAATTTTACAAAAAAAGCTGTGAGAATTGAAATGTACGCAAAAAATGATACAGGATTTTCAGTAAGTATGGCAATAAAAATACAGACAAAAAACATATTTGAACAGTATACCATGTCATGAACTGTTATAACTGTTTTTCCGTGTACAAACGGCGGTGCA